>JALVUT010000245.1 GCA_027035445.1 Thermococcus sp. | reverse complement strand
TTCGTTTTCCATCGAAACGCTAAGTTTTTAAACTGAACGTGCTTCCGTTATCACATGAATGGCGCGATCCTCGGAATCCTAGCGGCACTGGTATCCGCATTCTCCTGGGCAACATCAACGATACTCATAAAACTCGGTATGCGGAACAAAAGCGCCATGGCGGCCAATATATTCCGGCTTTACGTTGTCTCAGTAATGTACATCATGATATTTCTTGCTACAGGTACCTTCTTCAGGGTGCTCTCTCTGTCCCCGGAACTGGTAGGAATAGCCTCCATTTCAGGTATCCTGGGTTTTGTGATCGGGGATTCCTTTTACTTTCATGCTCTTAAGATGATGGGTGTCTCCAGAACGGTCCCCATAACGTCCACTTACCCTCTCTGGACTATACTCTGGGCGTTCCTTTTTCTTGGAAGGAGGATAAGTCCCCGGATAGTTATCGGGGCTGTTCTGATTGTTCTGGCCATAGTGATCGTACGGAGGGCAGAGGAAAGGGAACGCGTTGACCCTAAAGGTTTCATCTTTGCCATGCTTGCTCCACTGTCCTGGAGCCTCGCCATACTCGCTATGGACTGGCTTACCAGGAGTATGTCCGTCCTTACTCTGGTTGGCCTGAGAATGATGTTTGCCGCACTCGGTGTTTCTATTTTCCTGCCTGGATATTCAGCTGAACTGAGAAAAATCACTGGTAAAGAGGCGCTGTTTCTTACAGGGGCTGCGGTGAGCGGTCTCCTGCTTGGCCAGTACCTCTTTGTTTACTCTGTGGGTACCGTAGGCTCCCAGATAGCGGCACCCGTCTCGTCCATAAACCCAGTTATATCCTCACTTCTTGCCGTGAACCTGCTCGGAGAACCTCCAAACAGGCGGATAATGGAGGGCCTTGTCCTGGCGGTTCTTGGGGTTGTCCTGATATCAACATAAGCTAGGTTTTTAAGGTTTCGGCCATAATATGAACCGCCGACAGTGGGGGGACAATCGTCTCCTCATGGGCTCGGTAAATCCGCCCCCGTGAACGGTGAGCGGGGAGTGCTCACATCGAGCCCACAGGACCGGGAGCATCCACCCGTGCGACGAATGAACGCGGGTCTCTGTACCCGGCCCACATTCCATCGCCCTCTGAATGTTCAATCACACTTCTACGGAAAGTTTATAACCTGCGGGTTCGGATGCGATAACCGGTGGTTATGTATGGTGATAATCCCCCGCCCCATAGATCCCAGAGAAATACGGAGGATCAGAAAGGAGCTCGGCATAACTCAGGAGGAACTGGCGAGACGGGCAGGAGTGACCCAAGCTTATATCGCTAAGCTTGAGGCGGGAAAGGTGGATCCAAGGCTCTCAACTTTCAACAGAATCCTTCAGGCCCTTCTGGAGCGTAAACAGGCTCAGTTGAAGGCAAAGGATGTAATGTCCTCCCCCGTGATATCCGTGAAGCCATACGAAACCGTTGAGAGCGTGATCAGGATAATGAACGAGCACAACATATCCCAGATACCCGTAATAACCGGCAACAAGGTCGTCGGCTCCATCACCGAAAGAACTCTCGTGCGTCAGAGCCTTGAGTACGATAACATCTACGACCACAAGGTCATGGAGCTGATGGATGAGCCCTTCCCAATAGTCAACGAAGATGAGGACGTTGAGGTCGTTAAATACATGCTGGAAGAACGCCCTGCGGTGCTGGTTCAGGACAAAGAGGGAAAAACCGTGGGGATAATAACCAGGGTGGACATCTTCAAGGTGGGAAAGGGACCTGGCTGACCTCCCATCTGAAGGGGGTTACCCCTGGCCCGCCCTTTGTCAGGTTGACCAAATGATCGTTCCTATTTTGGCATTTTTATCCAACAATTTTATATATCAAACCCCCCTATCCTCTTTGGACAAATAATCCAAGGTGGTCGTTATGAGAAGAAGTGCATTTTTGCTCGTTCTGCTTCTTATCGGAGCGGTTG
>JALVUT010000244.1 GCA_027035445.1 Thermococcus sp. | reverse complement strand
GCATGAACTCGACGGTACCCCTCTGTTTCATGGGCTGTTTGTAGAGCTCCATCAGGGTGTAAGCCTCCTCAGGAACCCCTGTCTCGACGTGAAGACCGAGCTCCTTGGCGTGTTCGTAGGTTATCGGATAGTCGTGCGTCCAGCGCCCCTCGGTAAGGGCCCGGGCCAGCTCTTTAGCCCTCTCTTCACCGTACCTGTCCTTCAAAAGGCCGTAAACAAGATTCCTGACCTGTTCTATGGCCCTCTCCGCAACGTCCGCGAGGATGAGCGTTTGGTCGTCGACTTTGTCAACTCCCTTTTTCTCAACGGCCCTCACTATGCTGGGTCCGGGGTACTGGCCAAGCTGTGGGTCAACTGGACCCAAAACAGCATGTGGATCCATTATTATTCTGTCCGCCGCCAGTGCTATCAGGGTTCCACCGCTCATCGCATAGTGAGGCACTATTACTCTGGTCTCGGCCGGGTGGTCGTGAAGTGCCTTCGCTATCTGGGTCGCGGCCAGTACAAGCCCCCCGGGGGTGTGGATTATCAGGTCAACGGGTTTGTCCTTGGGAGCCATGCGTATAGCCCGGAGAACCTCCTCGCTGTCCTCTATGTTTATAAACTTGTAGAACGGGATTCCAAAGAGCCCTATGCTCTCCTGCCTGTGGATCATGGTTATCACGGTTGAGTTGTGTTTCCTTGAGAGTCGGGCAAGTATCTTGAGCCTTGCCGCCTGCAGGTTCCTGTACTGTACCTGGGGCCATAGGGGCAGCAGTATCATGTATATCAGGAAGAGCCACCATATCAGGGAGCCGAGATCTACGGATGAACCGGTCGTCACTGACCTTCACCACCTAGAATAAGGTGGTGAGGTTTATATCCCTTTATGCAGAACGTTGCCTTTGTTAACGATGTAAAACCTGGAAAGTGAGGGCGCTGGCTCACCCGGCCGAGACCTGTGTGCCCGTCCTCCCTTCCAGGGCTTCCACTGCCCTGTCCAGGGAGGCTATGACGGCCCTCTCACCACCCCATTCAATGAAGCGTATTGCGGCCAGAACCTTTGGTCCCATGCTACCCTTCCTGAAGTGCCCCTCCTCGTAATACTTCCTCAGCTCTTCAGCGGTGACCTCTCCAAGCCATCTTTCAGTCGGTTTTCCGTAGTTTATGGCCGCGCCATTGACATCGGTCAGGATCATGAAGACATCCGCGTTCACTTCCTCGGCAAGCCTTTCGCCCGCGAGATCCTTGTCTATAACCGCCTCGACGCCCTTCAGCCTGCCGTTCTCCTCGATTACCGGCACACCGCCGCCTCCGCTCGCTATGACTATAAAGCCCTTCTCGACGAGGTCGACTATCACCGGCGCCTCTACGTGGCCCTTGGGATCAGGGCTGGGGACGACCCTTCTCCAGCCCCTTCCAGAGTCTTCAACAACCACCCAGCCCTTCTCCTTTGCGAGTTTCTTTGCGGTCTCCTCGTCGTAGAACGGTCCGACAGGCTTGCTTGGGTTCTGGAAGGCCGGATCATTTTTATCGACGAGTGTTTGAGTGACTATGGTTGCAGCGGGCGTGTAGATTCCCCTCCTTTTGAGTTCGTTTATCAGTGCCTGCCCGATCATGTACCCTATCTGCCCCTGGGTCATGGCCCCGGCAACGTCCATCGGCTGGGCGGGGATGCCGTAGGTCTGCTGGCCGGCGTCCATATGGAGGAGGAGGGCACCTACCTGCGGCCCGTTTCCGTGGGTGATAACAACCTCATAATCTCCCTTTAGGATTATATCAACTATCTGCTTGGCAGTCTCCATGACGTTCGCCATCTGCTCCTCATAGGTTCCTTTCTGACCTCTCTGGAGTATGGCGTTCCCTCCCAACGCTATCACAACCCTCTTCATCCCCTCACCTCCGGATGTACATTTTGGTTTAAGGGAATAAAAACGTTCGTTAGATGCCTGGACTGTTCATTAGAAAAAGGTT
>JALVUT010000243.1 GCA_027035445.1 Thermococcus sp. | reverse complement strand
AAGAGCATCGTCGAGAAGGAGATTGACAAGCTCAGGAAGCTCGGCGTTGATATAAAGACGGACCACATCGTCGGCAGGACCGTTACCATCGAGGAACTCCTCAAGGAGCACGACGCGGTGTTCATCGCTTCAGGTGCCGGAACCCCGAGGCTCGTCAACGCACCGGGAATCAACCTCAACGGCATCTACACTGCCAACGAGTTCCTTACCAGGGTTAATCTCATGAAGGCCTACAAGTTCCCGGAGTATGACACCCCGGTCTACGTGGGGAAGAAAGTCATAGTCATCGGTGCCGGCAACACCGCAATGGACGCCGCGAGGAGCGCGAGGCGCTTCGGCGTCGACGTCACGATAGCCTACCGCCGCGGCCCTGAGGACGTCAGCGCGAGGGTAGAGGAGGTCCACCACGCCGAGGAGGAGGGTGTGAAGTTTGAGTTCTTCCTCAACCCGGTGGAGTTCATTGGGGATGAGAACGGCAAGGTTAAGGCGGTGAAGTTTGAGAGGATGAGGGCCCTAGACGAGAGGGACAGCAGGGGTAAGAGGAAGATCGTTGGAACGGGCGAGTACATTACCCTCGAAGCCGACACAGTCATCATAGCCATCGGAAAGCACCCGAACAGGCTTATCGTCAACACACCGGGCCTCAATGTTGAGCGCGGAAGGATACTCGTTGATGGGAACCTTATGACGAGTATTCCGGGCGTCTTCGCCGGTGGCGACGCGATTAGGGGTGAGGCAACCGTTATCCTCGCCATGGGCGACGGAAGGATGGCAGCGAAGGCCATCCACGAGTACCTCACGAAGAAGAGGGAAGGGCAGAACGCCTGATCCCTTTCATCAATATTTTGCTATCTGGTATCTGGATGATGGGATAAAAGAGAAGTCAGTGAATTATCTCGTAGCTGTAGGTCAGCTCGGCCCCGCTCAGCTTCACATGCGCGGAGGCGGAGCAGTACCTGTCCTGGCTGAGCTCTATGGCACGCTTCGCCTTTTCCTCGGAGACATCGCCGTGTATCCTGTAGTGGATGTGAACCTTCCTGTAAATCCTAGGATGCTCCTCACGTCTCTCGCCGCTTATCTCCACCTCCAGCCCCGTTATCGGCTCCCGCATCTTTTGGAGTATCATAACCACGTCGTAGGCGGTGCAGCCCGCCACGCTTAAAAGCAGGAGCTTCATGGGACTTATGCCGCCCTCACCGAGGATAACCGAGCATTGGTCCCCCTCAATCCTTCCCACGAACTGCATGTCCTTAAACCATTCCACTCTGCCCTTGACCTCTCCGGTCATTCCAACCCCCCTCCATACTCCAGAAAAGGGTTTAAATGGGTTTTGAAAAACTCGAGATATGTACCTCAGACCCTTCGATCCCTGGAAGGCAAAGCTCTGCACCTGCCCCTTCAAGTACACGCTGAACGTCTACACCGGTTGCGACCACGCCTGCCTCTACTGCTATATAACGAGCTACATCCCACGTGCCTTCAGGGTTAGAACGAAGGAGGGCCTTCTACCCAAGCTGGAGCGGGAGCTCAGGAAGTTTGATCGGCGTTACATCGTGGCGCTTTCCTATTCCTCCGACCCCTACCCGGCCGTTGAGCGCGAACTGGGGATAACAAGGAGGGTTCTGAAGCTCTTTAGAAGACATGACGTTCGCTGTCTGCTTCTCACCAAGTCCGACATCTTCGAGCGCGATTTGGACGTTCTAAGCGAGCTGAGGTGCGCCGTTGGGATAACGGTTACGACCGTGGACAAAACGAAGGCGAAGCTCCTTGAGCCGAACGCCCCATCCCCCATGGACAGAATCCGGGCGTTGAGAAAAGCAAGAGATGCTGGCATTCCAGTCTATGCCCGTATAGATCCGATAATCCCGTTCTATACCTGGGAGGACTTCGATAAAACCCTGAACGCCCTGAAATTCGTCAGCCACATAACGGTGTCAACGCTAAAACTGAGGGCAGACATCAGGAAAAGGATGGAG
>JALVUT010000242.1 GCA_027035445.1 Thermococcus sp. | reverse complement strand
CTTGCGTAAACAAGAACGGATATGCTGGAGCCGGGAGGGGGATTTGAACCCCCGTAAAGCGGATCTGCAGTCCACCGCCTCACCTCTAGGCTATCCCGGCTTTTGACCCAAAGAAGCTGTGGCGCCGCGGAGGGGATTTGAACCCCTGTGGCCAACGGCCACCGGCTTAGCAGGCCGGCGCCCTACCAGGCTAGGCTACCGCGGCACTCCCATACGCACTCCAGTGCCCAGGTTATATGAGCCGAGGGGGGTTTTTAAGTTTTTTGGAACCGTAGGTCCGGGCCATCGATAAGCTTAAACCCCCAGATGCAGATCTATAGCAGATGACCATAACAACCCGCAAGGTGGACTCACGTCTCTGTGCTATATGCAAGGGCAGGAAGTTGCTCTGTGGTAGGCCGACCTGCCCCATACTCGAAAGGTTCAGAATAGCCCGCAGTGTCGAAGAAAAGCTGAACAAACGCCATCTCTTTGGTTCTTCGCCACCAAGCGTCTTCGTCGGTGAGTACGGCTACCCAAAGGTCAGGATAGGTCCCTTGGTTCCCCCAATTGAGGGCAAAACCGATTACCTCGACAACCCGCTCAGATGGGAGGACAAGACCATCCACGATATCCTCTACTACCGCTCCCTTCTGGTTATGGGCGAGACCAAAGCTGACATCCACGTAAGGAAGAGCGGTAGGATACTCGGTGAGGTTCAGGAGCTGGCCATGTCGATAAAGCCCGTTGACAGTGAGGTACTCCTCAAGAGGAAGCCCATCATCAAAGTCCTTCCAAGTGAGTTCGCACCGCCCGTGGGGCCGAAGGCTGAACTACTCGACTTCGAGCTCGCCGAGAATCCAAAAATCCCCCGCAGGACGGACTACGTTGTTGGTGACGAGCTGAAGGCAGAGGGGGCTATAATGAGGCTCTACAACTGGGGCTTCGACGAATACTACATCATAAGGCTTCTCTCGACGGGGCTCCTCGGCGTAGATAAGAGGCTCGTCCCGACGAGGTGGAGTATCACGGCGGTGCAGGATACAATAGGCAGAAACCTGCGGCGCGAGATCCTTCGTTATCCACTCATAAATGACTACGAGGTCTACTTCTACCGCTTCATGGGCAACCGCTACGGCGTCCTTCTGATGCCCGAGAGCTACGCCTTTGAGCTCCTTGAGGTGTGGCTGAAGGGCTCACTCTTTGGAGCCGGTGAGCCGAGTGTAATCCACGACTACGAGGACTTCAGAGGAAGAAGGGAGTACGTCAAAGAAACCGCCGGTGCCTACCATGCGGCCCGCTTGAGCGTCCTCGAAGCCCTGATAACCAGGAAGAGGGAGGCAAGGGTAGTCGTGTTTAGGGAGGTTACCCCTGAATACTACGCCCCCGTTGGGGTCTGGCAGATCCGCCTCGGCGTGAAGAAGGCGATGGGCAATCCGATAGGCCACTTTGATACGCTTAACGAGGCTCTGGAAGTCATCCAGAGACGTCTCGAGCACCCGTTTGAGAAGTACCTTCAGAGGAGTTACATCTTCGGCAGTTTGACCAGGCAGAAGAGCCTCGACCAATGGCTCGGAAAGGATATATACCGCCTCAACAGAGGGAAGGCAGGTGAATAATGAAGTTTCATTTCACTGGGGGGTGATGGGTGCACGTCAGGCTGGCACCGCTTGGGGGGATTGTAGTGAGTGAGAATGTGGGGGTGATTTCCGAACTCATGAAAATTGAGAAGCACCCCGGGGAGATCGAGAAGAAGCTTGATGAATTAACACCGGGGGAGATTTGCGGGGTGAAATACAGATGGAGGGCGGGATAATGCTCGTACCGTTTTCATCCACCAGCCTTAAAAAGACAAGGTCATGGCCGATTCTGGCTTTCACCCGGAAAGCGTGCTCACCACTGGGGTTTGAGTGATGAAAAAAAAGCTCGCTTTAATAAGCCTTGATGGCAACGGGGTCTACAACCTTGAGCACATGCCCTTCCTGAGCGAGCTGGCTGAAAGCGGCGACTTTGAGGTCGTTGACTCAATCTTCCCAACGCTTACCGATCTGGTTCACACGAGCGTAATGACCGGCGTATGGCCGAAGGACCACGGCGTCGTCGAGAACGGCTACTACGACCGCTTAAGCGATAGAAAGGTGAACTTCTACGAGTACGAGGTGGCATTCAATCCCCATAGGGTCATAAAGGCCCTCACCATCGTGGACATCCTTAGGGGGAGGGGCGTTAGAACCGCCGCGGTAAGCGGCTACACCATGCCACCCTTCAGCGGAACCGACGTCAGGATTTTCCCGCCATTCTTTGCGAGCGATAGAATGTACCGGGGACACGGCAGAGACTGGCGGAAGGACCTGTGGGTCCTCAACTCGGCCCTCTACCTTTACGAGGAATGCAGACCCGATCTGCTCCTCGTCCACTTTGCCTCGATAGACGGCATGAGCCACGACCACGGGCCTCTGAGCGAGGAGGCTTTAAAAGCAGTGGAGACCGTCGATACAGCGGTTAGAACCCTCTGGGAGCGGCTTAAGGAGGAGTACGCCTTCATAATCTTTGCCGACCATGGGCAGGAAGGGGTTCACACCTGGGTGAACCTGCGCGTTTACCTCAGGAAGCACGGGGTTGAAACCCTCCGCGTTTCATCTGGTGGCGGTGTTCACGTCTACCTTAAAGATCCGAACGAGAGCGAGGAGGCCTTTGAGATTCTTAGGAGAGCACCGGGAGTTAAAGATGTCTTTTTCCGCAATGAACTTCCCCACCTGGACACCCCCAACAGCGGCGAGCTCATAGTCTCGGCCAAGCCGGGCTACTGGTTCTGCTCCCACGGGATGTGCAGGGGGATAAGAGGGGCTAGCTACTGGCTCAGGGGGATGCACGGCTCGATGAACAAACCGGTTGTGAAGGTTCCTCTCATTCTGTGGGGCTTTGAGAGCGCCGACCTTGAAGGGGCAAGCTTGATGGACATAGCTCCAACTGTTCTGGGCTTCTTCGGCGTTGAAAAGCCGGCCAATATGGTGGGAAGGAGCCTGATTCAAATTTAAAGATTATATGGTGTAAACCCCCTGAGTTCGCTGTAGCGTGAGGTAACTCTCAGCCTTAAAGGGAAATTAACCTTTGATGAAGACAGGAGAAAAGCAGAGAGATGAGCAGGAAATCCCAGCCTTCAGCGTGAGGACTGGGCAACCCTCTCGATCTCTTCCTTCTTGCTATAGGCAAAGCTCTTCGGATCCCTGTTGGCGGCTGCAATTATCTCCTCCGCAAGGGCCTGAGCGTAGGTTGTCTTATTTCTGTAGCACTTGGCTGAGGCACCGAGGGCGATGTTCTTCAAAGCGATGTCAAGCCTCCTGAGCGGGGCGACATCAACGGCCATGTGGTAGCGGATTCCACCGAACGCTATCGTTGTAGTATCCTCCCGGGGCGAGGAGTTCTCAAGGGCCCTGACGAGAACCTGAATGGGGTTCTGCTTGGTTCTGCGTTCGATGATCGTGAAAGCCTCCTTGACGACCTCGTAGGCCTTCATCTTCTTGCTCATGAGGGAGCGGTGCTCACGCCTCATGAAGTGGCCACCGACCTTGTGGCCGCTTGAACCGCTTCTCATGACCTTGTTGATGAGCCTCTCGACGATGTGAACGTTGGTCTTCCCAAAGGACTTCTTGGCATGCCTTCCATGGCTGTGCGGGAGGATCTTAGCGTCGAGGTTTATGTAAGGTCTAAGCGATGGGTCGTTGACAACGACGTCCTCAACACTCCACCTGCCGAAAACCTTTGGCTCCTTTGGTACGAAGAACCTCTCGGTAAGTGCCTTGGCCATTCCCTTCACCTCCTCGGCTTCTCCTTTCTTCCCTTGACGAGTTCGTTGAGGGATACCCTGTTGACCTTGATGACCTTGTACCTGATCCCTGGTATATCACCGACTGAGCCACCCTTCGGACCGCCTATTCCCTCTATGATGACCTCATCGTGCTCGTCGATGTGGTTGATGGCACCGTCACCGGGGGTGAAAGCCGTCACGACCTTACCATTCTTAATTAGCTGGACACGAATTGCCTTACGCATTCCTGAGTTCGGCTGCTTTGCCTCAACGGCTATCTTTTCAAGAACTATTCCTTTGGCCTGCGGGGCCCCTCCAAGGGGGTCACTCTTCTCCTTGAGGCGGAGAACCCTTCTCTTGTACCTGATGTCACTCCAGCGAAACTTCTTCCTCTTGAGTTTGAGCTTTCTTCCGGCAAACTCTCCATACGGAGCCTTCTTCCCAGTCATGATCATCACCTCAGATTATCACCACATCACTAAGCCCATGATGTCTCTCCATCAACTCCTTCACGAGGTTAATGTTCTGGCCGCCCTTGCCGATGGCACGGGGCTTGTCCCGCGACCCAATGTCTAGGAGGGCAACCTTCTTACCGTCCCTCTTTTCAGTGATGTGGACTTTTTTAACCTTTACTCCCAGACTTTTATAAATATTCCTCAGGAACTCCTCGGGGTTCTCTGAGTGTTCTATAAGCTCTATTTCCTTTCCTAGCATGTCCTGAACGCGTTTGACGTTGGCGCCCTTCTTACCCAGGGCCAGCCCCATCTCACCCTTCTTAACGACAAAGATGAGCCTGTTTTTGGTCCTTTCGATGAGGCAGTCCATAACCGTCGCCCCAGTCATGCTCTCGAAGAGTGCGATGAACTTGATCTGGTCGGTGTTGAGTTTTAGAGGCATTATTCCTTACCCCCAAGGGCGAGTATTCTGCTTTCACCGGGATCAACGACAGCAATGGCTGAGACGGTATGCGGCCTCCCAAGGAGCGTTCCGAGCTCGACACTGGTTCCATCGAACTCGTAGACCGGTACTCTACTGAGTCTGGCGTAGTAGATTATATCCTCCTTAAGGTCAGGTTTTGTATTCTTTGCAACAATAATCAGCTTTGCCCCACCCATCTTGGCGTAATGTACTGCCTTCTTGGCCCCCATGACAATCTTTCCTGTTTCCTCAGCCTTCCTAAGCTCAAAGGCGAAATCAACCATCACTTACACCTCCCTACTCCCTTTTCGGTCTCAGGGGGAGATTCATTGCCAGTCTAACGATTCCCGTACCCACCGGTACGGGTTGTCCTATCAGCACGTTCTCAACGACACCGTTGAGGGGATCACTCTCACCCCTCTCGGCAGCCTGGAAGAGGTGCTGGGTTGTGATCTCGAAAGCGGCCCTGGCAAGCACGCTGGCCTTCTCCCCAACTATACCATGCCTGCCTATGGGCAGTATGACACCGTCGAGCGTCATCATATCGGCGACCAACATGATATGCCTGACGTCGACCTCAAGACCCTGCTCGCGCATCGTGTTGACTATCTCCTCGATAATGGCGTTTCTTGCCGCCTCGATTCCAAGAACCTCTGCTATCTCATGGATATTGTTTGTTCTCGTCCTTGTTGGATCAACACCCGGAACCCTCAGCACCTGCTTGAAGTTCGAGCCCTCGGTGTATATTATATACTCGTCGCCCTCCTTCCTGATAACTGTCTTCCCGACGCCCGAGAGACCCTTCAAGCGATGCTTTTTAACCTTTTCGGCAAGCTTTCTGAGGTCGGAAAGTTTGGTGACCTTCTTGGGCCGCATCACAAGGGTGTAGCCCTCGACTTCAAACTCGGCACTTTTAAAAGACCCTTCTAGTTTTTTCTGTATCCTTTCCATATTAAGACCACTTTTCTCAATTCTCTCCGGGTCAACCTCCACAATAAACTCAAAGTTGAGGATATCAATGCTCATCTCCCTGGCCAGGTTCTCTATGGTGGTACCCTCAATACGCTTGGCGACCTCCATTGCCTTTTCCCTATCATGACGATGTTTCTCGTCAAGGTAAACGGTCATTATCGGGGTGGACGGGTTTTTCCTCGCATCAACTATCTCGATGATCCTGGGTAGACCAAGGGTAACGTTTATCTCGGCGACTCCGGCGTAGTGGAACGTGTTGAGGGTCATCTGAGTTGAGGGTTCACCCATTGACTGAGCTGCAACGGTGCCTATTGCCTCTCCTGGCTCAATAAGGGCCTTTTCGTACTCCCTAACTGCTTCATCCACTACCGCCTGTACTTCCGCCTTCTTGAGCTTGTACCTCTTGTTGTAGTTGAGTAACTTACCGTACAGTTCAGCCCTGATGTTCTCTGGAAGTCCCGACCTGTCTATAATGCTCTTGATGGTCTTTGCCGCAACCATCTCACTCACCTCCCCCCCTGACCTTTGCAAGGGTTCTTAGGATCACCCTGTCCACGTCCACGGTTTTGCCCCCCCAGCTCTTCATTGGATCCACTCCATCTTCCCCATACTTAAACTGGACTATGATTCCCGTTGGATCCCTAACCGTTCCGTCGTAGTCTACCTTGAGATCCTGAAGGGCATTTATCAGTCTGCGTTGCATGTAACCACTCTGGGCGGTCCTAACGGCGGTATCAACGAGGCCTTCCCTCCCACCCATGGCATGGAAGAAGTACTCCTGCGGGGTGAGACCGCTCTTGTACGAGTTGGTTATGAACCCCCTTGCCCTTGCCCCGAGATCCCCGGGCTTAAAGTGAGTGAGAACCCTTCCACGGTAGCCCCGGTAAAGGCGTTTTCCACGGATGGACTGCTGGCCGAGCATGGCCGCCATCTGGGTGATGTTGAGTATCTTACCCCTTGCCCCGGTCTTGGCCATGATAACCGCATGGTTGCCCATACCCAGGTACCTCTCGGCCACCTTACCCGCATTGTCACGGGCCTCCGCCAGAACCGCCATGATCTTGCTCTCAAGGGTTTCCTCCAATGTCTTACCAGGTAGCGGTTCAAGTTCACCGTTATTGTAGGCGGTTATGAGCCGGTTCACCTTCTCATCGGCCTCGCGGATTATCTCCTTGATTCTATCCAGTGCTTCAACTGGGAGATCTTCATCATCTATGGCGGTTGTGAACCCTTTATGCGTTATAGTCCAGATCGCCAGCTTTGTGACCTGATCAAGGAATATCCTACCCCTGTCGGGCCCGTACTCCCTCACGATGATGTCCAGTATCCTGCCGTCCTCCCTTCCATGGGCCTTTTTATCTATCGCACCGCTCAGCAGCCTTCCGTTTTGGATGTACACAAAACCATCGTAGGCCAGTTTTCTGACTTCCTCCGGATCGGGGACGAGTTTTTCCTCTATGAGCTTTTCAAGTGCCTCACAGCGCTCGGGCTCATCACAGAGCTTGTTCCGGTACCATATGGTTAGTCCCTCGGGGAGGGCAAGGGAGAAGATGGTCTTGCCACTCCACAGCTCTACACCGTTTTCCACCCTGTCGGGTTTTGGGAGTCTGTCTAGGCCTATCCCGGCGAACATCAACATCTGCTCAACCTCTGACCGGGTGAAGTATGCCCCCTCATGGGTGAGCAGGTAGCCGCCGGATATGTGATCCTGGATTCCGGCTATGAGGGGACCACCGTACCTCGGCGAGATTATGTGATTCTGGACTTCCATTAGTATCTTGGCCTCTGCCCTTGCCTCCTCCGTCTGGGGGACATGAAGATTCATCTCGTCACCGTCAAAATCGGCGTTGTACGGCGGGCAGACAGAGAGGTTGAGCCTGAAGGTTCTGTAGGGCATGACACGAACACGGTGGGCCATGATGGACATCCTGTGGAGAGAAGGTTGCCTGTTAAAGAGGACCACGTCACCATCCATGAGGTGCCTCTCGACGGTCCACCCGGCCTCGAGCATCTCAGCAACACTCTCACGGTTGTTCTCCATAAGTCTTATCCTTCTACCTTCAGGGTCTATAACGTAGTTTGCACCGGGATAGTTCTCAGGGCCATTGAGAACCATCTTTCTGAGCTTTTCTATGTTGAACTCCGTAACTTTCTCCGGGACTGTTAGCTCCATGGCAACGGCGAGTGGAACGCCGACCTCGTTGATGCTTATCATCGGATCTGGACTGATGACCGTTCTTGCTGAGAAATTGACACGCTTACCACTAAGGTTACCACGGAAACGGCCTTCCTTACCCTTGAGCCTCTGTGAGAGGGTCTTGAGAGGCCTTCCGCTCTTATGCTTGGCCGGGGGGATTCCAGAGGTCTCATTGTTGACATAAGTTGTCACATGGTACTGGAGGAGATCCCAGAGATCCTCTATGATGAGCTGCGGTGCACCCGCCTCGATGTTGCTCTTGAGACGGTTGTTGATGCGGATTATATCAACGAGCTTGTGGGTGAGATCATCCTCTGCCCTAATGCCGCTCTCAAGGGTAATGGACGGCCTCATCGTTACCGGCGGGACTGGGAGAACCGTGAGGATCATCCACTCAGGCCGGGCATTCTCGGGATGAAGGCCGAGAACCGGGAGGTCCTTGTCAGGTATCCTCTCAAGCCTGTCCCTTACCTCGCTTGGCATCATCCTGTGCTTGTACTCGTTTCCTTCCTCATCCTTTCTGAGCTCCCAATACGTGAACGGTCGCTCAAGTTTTATCGGGAACTGAGGCGCCCCGCAGTGAGGACAGACCATTCTCTCCTTAGCTTTCTTATGGATCTCCTTGATCATGGCATCTTTCGCTTTCTTTCTGTCCCCTATAACCTCGAATTTCCTCATGTACTCCGCGATCTCTTCATCGGTGAGTTTAACTCTCCCACATTCATGGCAGGTGCTTTCGAGGACTCTGTGGATGGTTTTGGCGAAGCCTATATGTATCACAGGTCTCGCTAGCTCGACATGACCGAAGTGCCCGGGGCATTCCCCTGCCCGTGCACCACAGGTCTCGCACCTTAGTCCCGGATCTATAACGCCAAGGCGCTTGTCCATGAGACCGCCCTCAATCGGGTAACCGTCATCGTCGTAGGTGTCAGGAACAGTTATCTCGGCCGCGCTCATCTTCCGGATCTCCTGCGGCGAGAGGATACCGAACTCGATATT
>JALVUT010000241.1 GCA_027035445.1 Thermococcus sp. | reverse complement strand
TCGGGGTCTATATCTGGATAGGGTGCAAGTTCTCCCAGGTTAGCCTCATGGAAGTAGTTGGCCGGGATCTTTGCCTTGTTGAGCCGATGGACTGTAAAAACGGTGGGTATCCTGAAGTACTTCTTAAGGAGCCCCAGGGCAAACACCGTATGCCAGTCGTGGGCGTGGACGACATCGGGTTTAAACTCCGCGATCAGTTCATTCATCAGACCCACTGTGGCTTTGCCGAACAGAACGGCCTTTTTCAACATGCCTTCCCAGCCGGGCCCATAGACGTCCCGATTGGCAAGGATGCCACCGCCGATGGTGTAAACCGTAACCCCCTTCTCCTCCCGCTTCCGGACGGTCACTCCAACGGCTTCCCCAAAGGTGGAAACCTTAAAAGTTGTAACGGGCTCTCCCAGGTCCCTTCCATGATCGGGGGTGAATACAACAACCTCGTTTCCGAGTGAGGCCAGGCCCTCGGCGATGCTGGTTATCGCCTCGGCGAGACCACCCACCTTCACGGGAAGATACTCGAAGCCGAGTACGAGGATTTTCACGGTGATCACCTCTGGAGTATTACGAAGAAAGTATGGGATCAGTCGAGGAGGATGAACCTCTTCCCCTCAACGTCCTCGAAGTAGCTCCCGATCCCGCCCACCTTGAGCTCGTTGCCATTGTATTTGAAAGTGACGTTTGCCGTTAGGGGTGTGTACTCGTAGCCCACTATCTGCCCCTGGAGGTTCATGAGTTTCTTGGTGTCTATCATCCTCCCGACTATCTCGGCCCTCTTTGGCAGTTCCGAGAACTTCAGAACCGTGATGAGTGTCCTTATGTTCACCAGAGAGAGGGGCTTTGAGAGGGCATCGTAGTCGAGGGGTTTGATGACCTCACTGTTATCAAAGTATATCGTGTAAAACCAGTGCATGTAGTTCTGGATTATGCGGGGGCTCTTTGCCCAGAAGGAGTAAAACTTCTCCCTGCGCCTGTCCTTTGGAAGGGCACCGAAGAAGAGAGCGTAGTCTATGTCGCCGATTATCCAGCTCGCCATGAGCCAGGGAGCGCCCCCACTCCTGGCCACCACTATGTTCTCCCCCTCAATCCAGTCAGGAACCTCCTCAAAGCTACTGATGATGACAAAGACCACATCCTTCCTGCGCTTTATCTCCTCCCTCAGGAGCTTCAAGAACTCAAACGGAGTGTTGATCAGGACCTCATGCTTTGCGGTGCGTATCACGTACTCGGCACGTTCAAGGGTGTTGTCAAATCCCTGGATGGTCCATATCTCGGGGAGCTCCTCCCCATGAACCTGCCGGTAGAGCTCAAGGAAGGCCCCCTTCAGCTCCTCAATATCGGATACAAACTCTTCTTTGACTTTCTCAAGGACAACCTCAGGATTAACCGGTTTGTAGAGTCGCGGAGAGCCGTGCATTACGTCCACAAAACCTTTCCTGTGAAGGGAGCTGAGAACGTCGTAAACCCTCGTATGAGGGATTCCGCTCTCCTTTGTTACGTCGGTGGCCTTGCTCGAACCCAGCTTGAGAAGGGTTATGTAGGCAACGCTCTCGTATTTGGTCAGGCCGAGCTTCTGAAGCTTATCAATGATCTCATCCTCTCTCATGGACATACCCCCAAAGTCTTTAAGTCCCAAGTTCACCAATTAAAGTTTAATCATCGCTAGTGATACTTGAGGTGGGCAAAGTGTATAAAATTTTCGGGTTCAGAAGGGATGGAGCCCTTGGGAGGGTGGCGCTCGTCGAGTTCTCAACGCCCGCGGAGAGGGGGGAGACATACGCGTACCTCCTTGGGAGCTTCAACGCCTTCAACGAGGGCAGTTTTAGGATGTCAAAATCTGGAAGTCGATGGAGAATAGAGACAGAACTCCCGGAGGGCATCTGGTACTACGGGTTTTCGGTGGACGGGAGCTACAAAACCGACCCGGAGAACCCGGAAAAAACGACGTACAAACGTCGCTCCTACAGGTTCGAGCGCACCACAAGTGTGGCCA
>JALVUT010000240.1 GCA_027035445.1 Thermococcus sp. | reverse complement strand
GGATAGTAGGTAAACGCCGTGTAAACCAGCCCATAATTCTCGGGGAGCTCCTTGAAGAACTCCAGCTGGTGCTCCAGCTTGTCATCCCTCCAGTGGTCGTCATCATCGAGGAACGCTATGAACTTCCCCCTTGCCTTCAGAACCCCCAAGTTCCGGGCGTTTGCTATTCCCTTTCCCTTCTGGGGGATGTATCGAATTCGCCCGTCGCCAAAGGATTCAACGAGCTCTTTCGTGGCTTCACTCTTTGCTCCATCGATTATCAGGATTTCAAAATCGTCGAAGGTCTGGTTTAACACGCTTACGATGGCCCTTTTAAGGAGCTCGCTCCTGTTGTAGGTGGGGATTATTATCGATACCTTTGGCCTCAAGCTCCCTCCTCCAGTATCCTCATAAGGGCCTCGGCTACCCTCAGATCCTCCCTGAAAGTTATCTTGAGGTTGAAGCAGTTGCAGTTTAGGGCGTGGACCTCAAAACCGGCCTTCATTGCTAGCAGGATGTCGTGCGGGATTTCATTAAGGTAACCTTCCCTGAGGGCCTTCTCGAGGGTCGTTTTTAGTGCCCCGTATCTGTAGCCCGTGGGGGCCTCTCCCATCGCGTATCTGGAGCGGTCATGTATGTCCTTCACCTTTCCATCTTCTAGCTCTATCAGGTTCCCCGTTATTGGGTTTACGGTGGTTACCACAGGCTGTTCATCTAAGAGGCGGGAGATCTCATTGAAGATTCTCGCCGGTGTAAACGGCCTCACGGCATCGTGGGCTATCACCTTTTCCTCCCCCATGGGGACCCTGAGGAAACCGTTGTACAGTGATTCGTTTCTGGTTCTGCCCCCGGGTACCACGTCGGTTATTTTAGGGAACCTCTCTAAAAGTTCTCTCGCCGTCTTGAGGAACTCTGGGTGGGAAACCAGGATAATCTGATCAACCGAGTCAACGCTGGATACCTTCTCGAGGGTGTACTCGATTATCATCTTTTCTTTTATCCTAAAATACTGCTTCGGGATGCCCAGGTTGGCTCTTTTCCCTATCCCGCCGGCGAGGATTATTGCCGTTGTCATCTCAAACTCCCCTGATCAGCTTTTCATAAACCCTCTTCGAGGATCTCGGATCGTCACCCACTTCATAGAGAAGGCTTTTAACGGTTCTCCTCCACTCAAGGTCCTTTCTGGGGTTGTTCAGATATCCCTTTATGGCCAGCATTAGCTCCTCTGGGTCTTCCGGCTTTTCACCGGGTGCAAAGAAGTTATATGGTAACAGAAAACCGCTCTTTTCTTCCAGTTCCCTCCTGTCCGGCAGGTAAAATATCATGGGCCTCTCCAACAGCAGGTAGTCCTCGAATATGCTTGAATAGTCCGTTATGAGGAGGTCAAATGCGCCCATGATATCGTTTATTGTGAGGAGTTTGCTCTGGAGTGGTGCATCTGTTAGCAGGGTTACGTGTTCCTGCCCCGTCATCTGCCATGTAACAGAGTCAGCCACGAGCTTGTGGGGCTTTACTACGAGCAGGAGGTTTTCCCTCTCAAGGAACCGCAGGAACCCACCGGTTAGCATACTCTGAACGACTTTGACGCTCGATTCAAAGTCCTTCATGTAGCTGGTGTACCGGTAGGTTGGGGCGTAGAGGATCACGGCATCGTATTCATCAGCGTCCCGGTTGAGGACTTCTGAGAGCAGCCTCTTTGAGTTATCAAGGTTTGTAAAGAGGCCGTCGTTTCTGGGCTGGCCGAGGGTCCTGAACTTCCGCGGGTTTATCATAAACTGCCTCACGAAGGCACCCACCACCAGCTCGGAAGTTGTGACGAAGTCCGTCGTCCAGCGGTCCATGTGGAGGTAGAGGTCCTCTATTCCGAGGGGATGCTCATAACCCGTTTTCTTGCCAGGAAGGCCGTGCCAGAGCTGGATCACCCTCTGACCGAGGTGCGGCGTTATAGGTAAGACGTCCGTCGTTACAACGAACTTCGCCCGGATAAGCTCTTTGAGACCCTGAGGGGAGTAGAGGGG
>JALVUT010000239.1 GCA_027035445.1 Thermococcus sp. | reverse complement strand
GTCTTCCGGACGGTTTCGTTTATGCTAACCTTCTTCATGAACATATCCAGAGCCCTACTCATAGAAATCCCCTTAAAACTTCAACATATTTCATAAAAAGTTTTCCCGTGCAGGAATTGGGGAAGAGAGCCGGAAGAGAAAAAGGGAAGGCTCAGAAGAACACCACGACTGCATCTCTAACAACAGCAGTCTCTACCTCCTCGCCCTCGCTGAACACGGCCTTCCTGAGCACGATGTCGTCCTTGCTAAGCTCGACCTTCTGACCCTCCACGCTAAACTCGACCTTTCCGCTCTCCTTGAGGGCCTTTGCAACTTCCTCCGCGTTCTCCTTGAGGTAGGCAGTTATCCTGGGCACGAGCTTGCCATAGCGCGGGCCAACTATCCTGAAGTTCGGCTTTATCTCGGTGATGCGCTCCTCGAGTTCAGGCTCGCCCTGGATTATTTCCAGCCTCTCGATGTTCATCGTTCCGGCTATGTCCTTCTCGATGGCCTTGAGCTTCTCGTAGGAGTCGGTGGAATAGATTGCCACGTGTTTGAGCTTGGCGTTTAAGGACAGGCCGTGGGAGTTCTTGTAGCGCCTCATAACACCTACTATCTCCCTGGCGAGCTCGCCGAGCTTCTCAGCCTCCTCGTCTATCTTCGCCTCGTCATACTTCGGCCAGTCGAGGAGGTGTACGCTCTTGGCTCCAACCCTCTCGCGGAAGAGGTTCTGGTAGAGCTCCTCTGTAATATGCGGGGCGAAGGGAGCGAGCAGGAGCATCACGTTGTAGAGCAGCTCGTATAGGGCGGCCTTGGCCCTGAGCTTGCTTTCTTCGTCGTCGCCGTAGAGGCGGTACTTGACCATCTCGATGTAATCATCGGCCACCTCGTGCCAGACGAAGGTCATCAGCTCCCTCGTGAGCAGGTTGAAGCGGTACTTCTCCATCTCCTCCGTGGCGAACTTTATGACGCGGTGCAGCCTGCTGAGTATCCAGCGGTCGAGTGGGTCGAGTTCTGCCGGAGCCTTCGCCGGGTCGAAGTCGTCCAGATGCCTCTCGGCGAAGCGGTAGATGTTCCAGACCTTCTGGAGGAAGCGGTAGTTGTAATCGACCGTCTCCCACTTGAAGGGGTGGTCCTCTCCGGGCGGGGCTAAGGCAGTCCAGAGCCTGAGGGCATCTGCTCCATACTTCGGGATCACCTCGTCCGGCGCTACCACGTTGCCGTAGCTCTTGCTCATCTTCCTGCCATCCGGACCGGCGACCATTCCGTTGATAAGAATGTCATTCCAGGGCTTCTCTCCTGTGAGAACCCACGTCCTGAATATCGTATAGAACGCCCAGGTTCTGATGATGTCAGTCCCCTGCGGCCTGAGTGCCGTCGGGAAGTTGTGCTCAAACCAGCGCTTGGCCTCTTCATCGCCCTTCAAAGCTTCGTGCCATCTGCTTATTATGAGTGGTGTTATGCTCGAATCAATCCAGCAGTCGAGCACATCCCTTACAGGCTCAAGCTCCGCACCGCAGACAGGGCACTTCTCGACCGGCGGTCTGTCGAAGCGCGGGTCAACTGGAAGGTCTTCTTCCCTAGCAGGAACCACGTGGCCGTTTTTGCAGACCCAGAAGGGGAGCGTCGTCCCGAACACGCGCTGCCTGCTGATGACCCAGTCCCAGTCCATCGAGTCCGCCCAGTCCTTCAGGCGGAGGAACATGTCGCCCGGATACCAGTTTATCTCTCTTGCGACCTTCACTATATCGTCCGTGAAGTCCCTCACCTTGATGAACCACTGCTTTTTGGGCAGGAGCTCGATGGGGGCCATGCAGGAGCTCCTCTCCGTGTGCCTGAGCACGCGGTGGTGGATGGGCTTCTTCTGGTAGAGCAGCCCCATCTTCTCTAAATCCCTGGCTATGGCCTTCCTCGCCTCCTCCGATGTCATGCCCTCATAGGGGCCGGCGTTTTCGTTAAGCCTTCCGTCCTCGTTGATTGTTATGATGACTGGAAGATTGTAGCGCTTCTGCCAGACCACGTCCTGCTCGTCGCCGT
>JALVUT010000238.1 GCA_027035445.1 Thermococcus sp. | reverse complement strand
CACATGTCCATGGCCACGCCATGGATATATGGACAATCTTCCCCTCCATTCTATCCATAGCGGTCCAGAAATAAATACCTTCCGGTTGGCTCTGACCAACTGGTCAATCCGAAACGCTTATAAGCATGATTCCCATAGTGGTTACCATGACAACCTACCTGCTATCCACCTTGGTAATACCCTGTTCGGACGACCACTTTGTGTTTAGGGGAGAAAGAACTGGTATTGAGCAGGCGAAAGAACTTCTCAGCAAGGGGTTCGTCAGTGCAGTGGGCCACGAGAGCACAGCGAAAGTGCTTTCCACGCTGCTTGGAATGGATGTGCCTGCGAACAGGATTGCAGTAGACATGAAACCCGGTGACGTTGCGGTGGCCGTTCAGTTCCTGAAGAGACTGCCTGAAGGAAAAGTGTTGAACGAGGAAGAGCTTTTGGGTATGTTTAGGGAAGGCTCAATCGTGTTTAGAAAGCTTGAGAGGGTGGTTTGAATGAGGATTGAGCACGTGCAGACTGTTTTGACGGAAGACGAGCTGAGGGAGTTGTTGAGAAAATCTGGGGAGAGAACCAAGAAGGACGCCCTGAGGAAGGCGGTGGAACACTACCTTAACTGCCCGCACGTCAAGGAGGGTTAACCATGCTCGTTCTGGATGCAAACGCACTCAAGCGGTTCGTCAAGGCAATTCTCCCCATGACTAACGAGGCGAGAGTGGTGTGCGACGGTGGCGTGAAGGTGGTTGCAAACGACCCGGGCAATGTGGCGATGGTCATTGCCACCATTAGCAAGGACGCTTTCGAGAAGTTCGAAGACTTTGAACCGTTTGGACTGGACGTGAACAGGCTGAACGACGTCGTATCGAAGATGAAGGGCCAAGTCCAGTTGGACGTGGGCCAGACCGAGCTGACCATCCGGTCGGGAAACCTGACCTACCGCATGGGCTTAATCGACCCATCCGCAGTGAGAAAGCCGCCGAAAGTTCCAGAGCTGAAGTTCGCGTCTTCTGCTGTCGTGGATGGCAAAGAGCTGTCGAGGTTTCTCAAGCTGAAGGTCGGCGAGTATGTTACTTTCTACAGCAACGAAGAGGGTTTATTCGCTGAGATGAAAGGGGATGTGGACAAAGCTGTTCTCACTATAAGCAGAGAGAGCTACAAGGAGGCAAAGAGCACGGTGAACAGAGAACTGTTCGAGGAGATGGTCAAGAACGCCGGCTCTTTCTTCACGCTGAGCATTGGTAACGACATCCCCGTTAAGGTCGAGGGTGACGAGGACGGGGTGAATGTAACCTATCTGCTCGCACCGGTGATACAGGAATGAAAGTCCTGCAAGTTGGCGTCTGGCTTGGAGGAGCGAGGAGCAAGAACTGGGAGGGGAGGCTCGCTGAATTAATCAGTAAGCTGGGGCACGAGGTTACATTCGTACCCTACCCGACCTTCCCGAAGCCAGTCGATTGCGACGTAGTCTTTGCCTCTCACACAATGGCTGTTCCTCTCGGCTACTGGCTGTCCAAAAGGTTTGACAAACCTTTTGTTGCCATGGTTCTCGATTTTCCTTTTTTCAGGTGGGAAGAGCCGTGGCGGTCGAGGTTGAAGCTGTATGGCATTGAATTCGAGCAGTATCGCAAGGAGTGGGACGAAATACTGAACTGCTTGGAGCAGGCAGATTTGGTCGTGGCCATCTCCAAGACCACTGCGGAACAGTTCGGCGAGTTCGGGATTGACTGCGAGGTATGCTATCTTGGGGTTGACAGAGAGGTGGCAGACGCCTGTTTACGCAGGAGGGTAAACAAGCGGGAACAGTTCTGCTCCATCTTCAACTTCAACGACCACAAGCGACCCGAGCTGATTGCTGACGTATTCAACCGGCTCGGATACAAGTTGGTGATGATGGGAGAAGGCAGACTGCACGAGGAGGTAAGAAGGCGGGCGAAGCCGAACATTCTTCTTCCGGGTGCGGTAACGGAGGAAGTGAAGTACACGGTACTGCAGAGGAGTTTGGCTCTCGTACACGCTTCGATATGGGAGG
>JALVUT010000237.1 GCA_027035445.1 Thermococcus sp. | reverse complement strand
TAGGTAGTGAAGTTTTAAGCTACGATGTCGGGGTCGCTGTTTTCGTTTGGTTCTTAGCTAGTTCCTCAAGCATTCGTTCGAGAGTACTTAACTCCTGGTAGAGCTTCCTGAGCTCCTCCTCTTGCTGCGCTATCCTCTGCTTGAGCTCCTGGATCTTCTGTAGGATCGTCCCTATAGTCGTGTTTCCTCCGGTGATGTTTGTTGGGGTTACGTGCTTCCCGGTTAGGTACGCTATCACGCCATCCATCGTTAGGGTTCCGTTGGCTTTGATGCTCCTCACTTCGTTGGTTCTCGTGTCCACTAGGTCGACTGACACCAGCCCCCTCCCGTCCCTCGTTATGACCGTTACTTTCCAGTAGAGTGTGCCGTTAACTATGATGGGCATTGGCTCCTCAACCATGAACTCACCCCAGTCATAGGTCGGGTGCGCCTGCTTCACTAGTGAGGCTAGCTTCGAGATACCTATGACTGGGTTTGGTAGCTCGTAAATCATTATGTGTGGATTAGGGTCGCTGGCGTTAACGTAGAATATGTACTTGGCCGAGTAAGTCATTCCCGGCGGCTCGGCGACGAACACCCAGTACAGGTGGCCACTCTTATCAGTCATTAGGTATGGTTGCGGGTTGGTGCCCACGTCCCTTATCGTGTAAGTGTTGTGGTATAGGAAGACGTTCCAGAACCCCGTGTGATACCTGTAGATCTCAACCCACTCCCTTGCGATGACGTCAGGAACTAAAGGTACGCCGCGGAATAGCGGGCTCGATGCAGCCTCCTTTAAGCTGATGACACTTATTGAGCCATCCGGCGACACCACAGCATAACCCACGGGTACGGGGACAGATGTCGTGGGCCCAACCCTCCACGTGGCTAGTGGTATGAGTATGTATGGCTTGCCTTTATAGAGGGCCTCGACGTTACAGTCCATTAACACCCTCACACCCATTCCGGCGCGAAGCTTAACTTCTCTCCACAGGTTATCTATGAAGAACGGGTTCAGTAGTAACCTATGTAAGCCCCAGAACATCCTCTTCTTAATTACGTACACCTTAGGCGGGAATACCGAGCCGTTGACGAGCACCACGCCAAGAGGCTCCTTACTAATCTGGTTCCAGAATCCCTCAGGCTCTATCACCCAGTTGTAGATTATGTGTCCTCCCGAGTCGTAGTATACGTAGGTCTCGTCCTCGTATATGGTGTGGGTCGCTGTCTGAAGCATTGAGACAGCGTACGCGTACGCCGTATGAAGAGGCACTAGCCTAGCCGACGTTGTGTCTATCGGTGCCTTAAGCTCAATCACCTTAATCTGGGAGGGGCTGTCGTTAAGCACGGCTATGTGGGCGAAGGCAAACATTATGCCGCCAACAACCAGTAGAATAACTCCTAACGCCAGGAAGGCAGCCCTCCCGCTAACTGCCCTAGCGAAACTCCCCACCAGCATTAGGAGCAGGCCCAGAACCAATAGTGCCGCAGCTCCTTTCTCAACCCATGCTAGCGATGCCCACCCCTCAGCAGCCTTACCGGCTATCCCTACGAACCCTAGGGACGCGAAGGATGTTATCCACAGCACCACTATTAGTAAGGCTACCGCGCCTTTCCAGCTGATACCCCTTCTCTTGTAGCCATCATCCCAGTGTGAGAGTGCTGACCTACTCCACCTCATAGTATCACGTGCTTCGAAGGAAATATCGGCCGATATATTATAAATCTTCCCCTTAGTTGGGAAAAGAGACTTTGAAGGCTGGAGCACCCTCTAAGTAGTCCTGCTGAAGCATCATAGCTCGTCAAACCTGAAGCCCGTGAAGTCAGCGAAGAACTTAAGCGCCCTCACCCAATCACCAGGGACGACCGCGTAGTGATTCCCTATAGGCTCCCTAATTAGTCTACCTACACTCCTTAACCGTAAGAGTAACTGAGTCCTGCACGCGTTCCCCGTGACTGGCGCGTCATTAAGCACCACACCAGTCCCTGCCCTAAGAGTTAATGACCTCCCATCAAGTCTAGCTAGAGTTACGACCTCCCCCTTCCTAGGGTACGCCTCCA
>JALVUT010000236.1 GCA_027035445.1 Thermococcus sp. | reverse complement strand
TAGATGGGGAGTAGTTCGTCTATTCTCCCGGCTAAAGATTCTATAGTGAGCGATTCCTTTTCCCGGGTCAGCTTGCAGAGGTAGCATTCGCTCTCCGGAGGGGCTTCGTTCTTTTCAATGCTGGCTATGTACGTCCTTAACATGTGTTCATAGATTATGGCGACGCCGAGACCTCCGTACAGGGGATTGGAGTACGCGATGTTCAGGAGCTTCCATGCATGATACGGACACAGGCCAAGACTCTTCTTGAACTCCTCCCTGAGGGTGGGATCGTTGACGTGCTCGTAGAGTATCGTGCCGATCTCCGCTTCCTCAAACTCCTCAATTAGCCTGCAGACGGGGCAGCCACCCTTCGTTATTGCATCCCTAAGATGAATCCCGATTATGTCCATGAAACCGCCTCAGAGACGCTCCATCATGAAATCCAGTACCGCAAGCGCCCTGTAGGTGTTCTGGAAGTTTGAAATGCCGAGTTCAAGGCTTCTCCTGAAGCCGCCGTTGGAATTCTGAAGCTGGCGGATAAACCACGCATGCCGTCTTGGGCACTCTGGAACCTCTCCCTGAAGCTCAAGCCCCCTGGTGCCGTAAAAAGTCGGTTCTAAGTATGGGGGCAGTGAGTACGGAACCTCCGTGAATCCTCCCCAATCACCACAGAGCTCGCAGTTCTTAAAGTGCCTGCTTTTTGGTGGTCTGTAACCGAGGGCGTGGAGGGAGTAGAGCGCCTGGTACGTCATGGTTGTCGTGGGGTGTTTGACCCCAAAGGCGTCCCCCATCCTGAACCGCATCACAAATTCCCGGATTCTTTCCCTCATCTCGTCCTCGATACGATACCCTATGCTTTTGAAGGCTTTTAAAACCCAGTACGTGGCCTCAAGGGGTGTGGCAGTTCCAAACTCTTCACTTCCTCCGAGACCGACCGCGAACTTGTCCTCAAGTGGGTTGTACTTTGTGAAAACTATATCAAGATGCTCCTCAGCAACGTCCTTTGCTCCCAGGATTGAGAGCCCCTCAAGGGCCATCGCTATTGCCACCACGGCCGTCTGGGGCTGGATTGCTTTCTCCAGGAACTCTACAGTTTTCTCCTTCTCCGGGACATCCATATCTAGGAGGTCGTAGATCTTGATGGCATGGTACGTATCGTTGACGTTGGTGTCATCCAGAACGCTCACAAAGCAGTAACCGCCATCCTCATGACGCCTATTCTCGACGTACCTGACAACCGCATCCCCGTCAATGAACCTGGCAATTTTGTACAGCTTCGAGCCCATTCTACCGCCTCCAACCTTCTCTGCGGAGAACAGGCGTCATTAGCCCCGGAGGGCAGTTTGAACATGAACGTCTGGGCGGACGCCATCACCCAGGGACACTCTGAGAACTCCTTTAAAAATGTTTATGGTGCAATCACCTAAAAACTTAATAAGCCTTGGGGAACTCCCCCTCTGTGATGTAATCATGGAGTTCATAGCCTTCACCTACGTGGGCAACTTCGTGGAGAGGGAGGTTATAGACAAGGTTGTCTTCAATGTATTCGACGAGGCAAACCGCTTCTTTGAGGGAAAAAGGTTCCCCCTCCGTTTTCTGTACATAGGGCGGCTGAAGCTTGAGCCCGGCTATCTGATAAACCTGACGACCCCCGAGGGCAAGATAATGGTGTACCCCATGGAGGCCCTCGTTGAGCTTCTCTACTCGCGACTCCTCAGGGAGATCGAAGGGCAGCCGGAGATACGAATGAACAAGATATTCGCCCTCACCACCTTCCCCCTCGTCTCACGGAACCGCTACTTCGACTTCTACGAGAAGTTTTTGGGGATTCATGAAACCCTCCTGGGCCTTAGGATGATGATGCTGTCCATGAAACCCTTCGAGCCGGAGGGACTTTCCAGGCTTATAACCATCATTAAAACCGGTGAAGATGTCGATGCAGGGGCTCGGAGGAAACTGAGGTTGAAGCTCCACCTCTTCAAAGACCGCCTCCTAAAGGGTGTTCTCCATGAGGTCGGCCACAGCTTTGGCCTCGAACACTGTCGCAATCAGTGTGTGATGAACTCTCCA
>JALVUT010000235.1 GCA_027035445.1 Thermococcus sp. | reverse complement strand
CACTGAGTCCGCATAGTCAAAGTACTCCGGAAACGCCTCCGGTAGTGGTCCTTCGCTTGTTATCAGGTTTATCATAAGTTCTCCGGTGAATTTGCCCTCCCTGATGACGATGTAGTGTAAGAACCCCTCGTTTTGCCGGATGTTGTACAGCGCCGGGTCATGGTCTTCAATGAATTCGCGAAGTGAGTGAAGAACTCTGGTGCTTGACGGGCCGAACACCGGGCATCCCTCTATGTCTACGGCATCCCACCAGGTTCCCCGCCGCCTGAAACCTATGCCGCGCGTTGATATCACGATGTCAATGCGGTTCCTGTGTCCGTATACCCTTGGGGAGGGGGAGACATCGACCATCATATCGAGGAGGTTTGATAATTTGTCCGATTTGAACCTAATTTGCTCGCTGTACGGCAGATGCTGAAGGGTACAGCCTCCGCATTTTCCAAAATAAGGGCACGCCGGTTCCGTCCTGAGGCCTGAGGGCTCAATAACCTTGTATTCGGTGGCTATGAGTCTGTGTTTCTTACGGCGCCATCCCCTAACCTCAACAACGTCCCCGGGAGCGGTGAACGGAACGTGAAGCTTCCTATCCACTGTAAGCACTCCAAGTCCTTCCTCGTCCATTTCCTCTATCCTTCCCCGCATGTGCCACGGTCTCCGGAATGCCTTATAAACCTCATCCCGATGTGATGGCAACTTCTGTCCAGGAAGGTTTATTAGGAATAAAGGATTAGAAATATAATGGTGCCTTTAATGCTGGGCCGGCACAAGGATGTGGTTTACAAGGTCCTCGTTACCAAGAAGAGGGCCATGGCCCTTCAGCACCTGAGCTCGGAGCTTGAGACCCCGATGCCCACGGTTCTTGAAACCGTCCGACAGCTTGAATCTGATGGTCTAGTTGAGGTCTTCTACGGCCGAAAAAAGGCCAGAGTCATGGTTAGAGCGAAGACGTTAGAAGACTACGTTTGAGCACTGACTTTTCAATAATTCCTTCGAAATAATCAAAAGAACAGTTGGGAGGTTACATCATGGTATCGATGATCATAACGGGCAGGGGTGGTGCTGGAAAGACCACGATGACGGCAAACCTGAGCACGTACTTTGCCAGGCGGGGCTACAGAACGCTGGTGATAGATGGCGATCTGTACCTTCCAAAGCTGGCGTTCCACTTTGGCATATACAACCCAGCGTACAACCTTCACACTCTGATCAAGAACCGGAATATGAGGGTTGTGGAGGCGGTGTACCACGATGTAAAGACGGGGGTGGACGTGCTCCCGGGAAGCCCAAGGCTGTATGATGTTCTCGATCTGGATCAAAGACGACTCAGGAGCATTGTCAGGGAGATTCAGAGCAGGTACCAGATAACCATAATAGACTCCCCGGTTGGGATACCCTTCGACACCATATCAACGTTTCGCCTCGCCCAGTACCAGCTCGTGGTGATAGAAATAGAGCGCTCTCCAATACACACAATTCATCGGATGATAGAGAACGAGGTCATGAAGCTGAAGTCCTTGGGGGAGGCCTACGGTCTTAAAGTTGGTGTGGTGATCAACAAGGTTCGGGAGTCGTCGCCCAGCGTGGATGATATCGTGGACTTCCTTGAGGCCACCGTCGATGTTCCCGTCGTTGGGATGGTGCCCTTTGACGATAAGGTCCCGGAGGCGACGAACTACGGGAGGCCCCTCCTTGACTACGACAGTCATGCAAGGGCATCAAAAGCCTTCTCTGAGATAGGGGTGATACTGGACGAGTGGATATTTGGGGTGACAAGGAAGAGGAGGGGAAGTCTTCTAAAGCGCCTTTACACTGCTTTCCTATCACTCCTCAGCAGAGGGAGGGCTCCGATGGGTGAAGAGTTCTGAAACAGTGATCAGAGGTAGGAATGGATATCTCCTTTCGATGGTCTCCTTCGCTCCCTCCTCTCTGTCAACGACCACGCTTATCCCGACGACATTGACACCCGTCCTCTCAAGGACTTCTGCGGCCCTGAGGACGCTTCCTCCCGTCGTCGTTACGTCCTCTACCAGCAGTACCTTCTCTCCAGGCTTGA
>JALVUT010000234.1 GCA_027035445.1 Thermococcus sp. | reverse complement strand
TGGGTCATCTACGGCATTACCTCTTTCCTCCTCGAGTTCACACTCTTCTACGAGTTTGAAGAATTCGCTAATCTCATTACTCAGAACATTTTCGAAATAGGACAAATTCAATTGGGGCATGTGACAGGTGTGACAGGAAAAATATATAAAAATTACTAAAAAACCTGTCTAACTTGTTCACATGTTTACTTGATCAGCTGGTCGAACTTTTCCATTTCAGATGTTGATCAGTTAGTCCTCCTCTTCATCCTCACAAGTTACAACGCAGTTCGGGCAATCCTTACACATGACTAGTGACCATCCTTCAGTCTCCCACAGACCACACCATTTAGCCGTGCATACAATCTTCAACTTTTTCATCTTACCAGCCTCCTCAACTTCCCGTAGTCGTGCTCAAACGCAGCGTCAGCAATTTCGTTCAGCAGCTTTCTCGTGTCTTCTTCAAGCACCAGCTGTGCGTTGTTTAATATCCTGAGCGAGAACAGCTTCAGCTCTGCCATTCCTGTTATGCCCTGTAACACATTTTCCACTAACGTTATCGCCGCTTTTCTGATTTCGTCGTTATACTCTCTGATGTTCATGATACCACCTCGAAATTGCGTCGTCGAGCTCAATAAGCTTTTGAACAATTGGATTTTTCTTGTTCAGCCTATACTTCTTTGCCTTTCCAGATCTTCCCGTCTCAACTACGATCTCAAACTCTTCGAGCGTCTTCCAGATCTTGTGAAGTGTAGTCCTGCTTATCCCGATCTCTCTCGCAATCTCCGTCTTTGTGTGCTCGAATGATGCGTTGTCGATCAGGAAATCAAGAACCCGCGTAACTGGTGTTTTCCCGAACAGCTTCAGAAATAGCGTATCACTCATGCTCCCACCTCCTTTGGAAGTATTTTATCGCATCCCTAACGACTTCAGCAAAAGTCGCCGCTTCTCCTTCGTCGACCTTTCTCTTAATCAGTTCGTACACCCCTTCTGGCAAATTCAGCGTCACTTTCATCTTTCCACCTCCATCAAATAAAATAATAGAATAAACCGAATTGCCTCGTTCACGTTAGCGAAGTATTTTTGGCCCACTAATCGCTTTACGAACTCGTACTGCTGTTTTGGCAGGATAACCGTCGTGGACTTCATAACCCTTCCACCTCGAAAACTGGGATCTCAACAACTCTCCTCAAAGCTACACTCCTAACTTTCCTCTTCCCGTTCTCAACCGTTATCCGTAGAACCATGTCCGCATGTCTCAGTGCAATCGCATTCATTCTCGGCCCCACTTCTCCCGTTTTGAAGTCCTTGATCGACTCGTGAGCTATGACGACAACTGCTCCGTGCGTCTTGAACTTCTGCAGGTGGAGCATCACTGAGTCACAGAACCTTGCTCTCCTGTTCGCAACTCGTGGGTCGTCCTTGGTCGGGTCTTCAGGCATGAAGTAGGCGTCGAGGGACGTTATCGAGTCCACGATTACAATAGTGTCCTCGTAGGCTGGCGTGTTAAGAACGGCGTCCAGCACTTCTCTTGGTTTGCTTACGTTGTAGACCTTCGCATCAATCCCGTAGTCTTCTACCCTGTAGTTTTTGTCAATCTTGATGATAACGGGATTTTTGAACTCTTTAGCTAACATCATTGCGAACGTAGTCTTTCCTGTCAACGGCTGTCCAAAGATAACTGTCAGTTTCCCGTAGAACTTTTCCTTGAGCGACGTGTCTGTTGTGTCTGTTTTTGGCTCGTCGTGGAAAATCTTTGGCTTCTTCTGCGATGCTATCTTCTGAACCAGGTCGTCTTCTTCGTTGTTTTCTTCTTTACTGCTGTCTTCTAAACTCTTCAGCTTCTCAACAACCTTGCCGTACTTCTTCTTAAAATAGTCATACAAAGCAATAACATGCAAGCACGGGTATTCAGCTCCGCACGTGCACTTCACAAGAATCCCTTCAGGCGTCACTGACAACATTGCGTCTGCATCGCTGAATTTACCAACGAGCCTGTACGTGTATTTGTTTGGGTTGCCGAACTCGTTTACGCTGGGCTCTGGAACGTTTACGCTGGTTTTCAGTGCTTTTT
>JALVUT010000233.1 GCA_027035445.1 Thermococcus sp. | reverse complement strand
CCGAAAAGCTCGTTAAACTTCTTGAACTTTCAATCCCATTTTGGTCTGATTTTATCGAGTTCAAAGAAGAGCTTCTTGCAGATGATACAAAAAGTCTTTCAATCCCATTTTGGTCTGATTTTATCACGAGTACAGCGACGACTATAAGTCAGGCCGATGGGACTTTCAATCCCATTTTGGTCTGATTTTATCTGAGGGTTTACCTGACCACGCCCGGCTCCGCAAAGAGCTTTCAATCCCATTTTGGTCTGATTTTATCTATATACAAAAAGCAGGGTTAGATGCTCAAACATTAAAGCTTTCAATCCCATTTTGGTCTGATTTTATCCTAAAGCTGTTTTAAGTATAGCATTAAACAGTTATTCCTTTCAATCCCATTTTGGTCTGATTTTATCCTAATATAATAGACCAAAGTAAGAATAAAGTTATAAATCTTTCAATCCCATTTTGGTCTGATTTTATCCCAGTGCACAGGGTAAACGAAGTTACCAGAGAGGACTCTTTCAATCCCATTTTGGTCTGATTTTATCCGTCAGAGAACTCATGCTATTCGACGAAACTGAATACAACTTTCAATCCCATTTTGGTCTGATTTTATCATATGGGATTATTTAACTCCAATTTGGAATGCGATTAACTTTCAATCCCATTTTGGTCTGATTTTATCTAGATATTCTTTACTAAAAATATTAATGAACAGCTTATACTTTCAATCCCATTTTGGTCTGATTTTATCAACAAAACGTAATAAACCTCACTCAAGAAAAATAAGTACTTTCAATCCCATTTTGGTCTGATTTTATCTCTTCTCTGTCCACTTTACAATTTTATCCACGTCCAACTTTCAATCCCATTTTGGTCTGATTTTATCGCACGATAAAAACACACCTGCAAAAGAAGTTGTCGAAACAGAAAACTTTCAATCCCATTTTGGTCTGATTTTATCAAAGTTGAAAGCAGTCACGGTATCAAACACACTGTAGCCTTTCAATCCCATTTTGGTCTGATTTTATCCCTAATATTCGACCCTTCTCGTCTCTTACAACACTATCCTTTCAATCCCATTTTGGTCTGATTTTATCTCAATTGTTGCACAGCACGTAAGTAGAGAAGACGTTCCTTTCAATCCCATTTTGGTCTGATTTTATCTTGTCAATTATAGTCTCTTTAAAAAATATTTTTGGCTTTCAATCCCATTTTGGTCTGATTTTATCGATTTTTATTTTCTGGTTCTTCCTTTGGTTCGACTTCCTTTCAATCCCATTTTGGTCTGATTTTATCTAAGATTGTTTTTTTTTTGAAAAAGATGGAAAAATTTATCTTTCAATCCCATTTTGGTCTGATTTTATCGAAAATCTGGTGATGGAGTATGAGGACAAGGATTGATCTTTCAATCCCATTTTGGTCTGATTTTATCCAACGGTTTAGTTGAAGGAGATGGTCATAAATATAAAAACTTTCAATCCCATTTTGGTCTGATTTTATCTTTTTCAAATCTTTTTTGTTTACTTCCAGAAATATTCCCTTTCAATCCCATTTTGGTCTGATTTTATCTTTCAGTCGACGTTAAAGGTAAAACGTACAACGTAGCAACTTTCAATCCCATTTTGGTCTGATTTTATCGTTAACTCTTTCCACTCTTCCAGCCGTTTGACAATCCAGCTTTCAATCCCATTTTGGTCTGATTTTATCTTTTTCATCTACTTTCACCATACCACCTCCGTAAAAGCTTTCAATCCCATTTTGGTCTGATTTTATCAATCAAAGACGACGTAAAACGATACAACACTATCTTCTTTCAATCCCATTTTGGTCTGATTTTATCTCAAACTCATGACAGTTAGTACGAAAAAGTAGAATATACTTTCAATCCCATTTTGGTCTGATTTTATCGAGGAGTTGGAGAAAAAAGAAGGTAAAAACAAATCAGGCTTTCAATCCCATTTTGGTCTGATTTTATCAACTGGTAATTTTTCTCTGTTTCGCTATATAACGTTTTCTTATCGCTCCTTTACGTGGCTTTCGTCGTCGACCTCCATTTGTGCAGTCAGTATATAA
>JALVUT010000232.1 GCA_027035445.1 Thermococcus sp. | reverse complement strand
CCCCCAAGGTATGAATACAAACCCGTTTTAAAATACCTACGGATAGCCAGCTACACACTTAAAAATGACTACCATCTATCAAACCCTTGAGGTGAAATCATGAGACGCTGGACTTTCGTTCTTCCATTCGTTTACCTCCTCTTCCTTTTTGCACTGGCATTCATGGACTTTCCGAGATATATTAATCGCCAGTGGATGTGGATTCAAATTGGTGGACTACTCTTCATGATAGTGCTTGGGGCCTACCTCGACAGAAACATTCCAACAGCAGAATTAACAGTGATAGGAGCCTTCACTCTCCTGTGGCTTGCTTTGGCTTTCCTCGTCACCATCAGAGAGGACTACTTTGTACTCTTAGGCCTCATTATCGAGCTGGTTATAGTGGTTCTTATTGAGCGATTCTTTGTGGTTCATTAGGAAAGAACGACTCGAAACCCCTTTAACCCCTTCCCCCAACTTTTCCCGGTGGTGCTATGAGGGCGTTCATAGCGATTGACCTCAACGACGAGGTCAGGGAAGGCCTCGTCAGAGCCCAGGAAAGGATAGGAAACAAGGCCGCGAAGATAAAGTTCGTCGAGCCGGAGAACCTCCACGTCACCCTCAAGTTCCTCGGGGAGATAGACGAGACAACAGCAGAGGAGGTCAAGAAAGCTCTGGCGGGGATAGCGAAGAAGCACAGGAAGCACCGCGTTAGGGTTAGGGGGATAGGAACCTTCCCGAACCCGAACTACGTGAGGGTAATCTGGGCGGGGATAGAGAACGACGGGGGTATAAAGGCGATAGCGGCCGATGTGGAAAGGGAGATGAGGAGACTCGGCTTCAAGAAGGAGAGGGACTTCGTCGCACACGTAACCCTCGGCCGGGTGAAGTTCGTCAGGGATAGGCTCGAGCTTGCGATGGCGTTAAAAAGATTAGCCAACGAGGACTTCGGGGAGTTTGAGGTCAACGCGATAGAGCTGAAGAAGAGCACACTGACACCAAAGGGCCCCATCTACGAGACGGTAGCGAGGTTCGAGTTAGGGGAGTGAAGCTGGAAAAGGAAGAGGGGAACCGGGAGTACTGCAAGGTTGTTTCCCTCAAAGAACTCGAGCTTATCCTTTGAAAGGAGTATCTTGTTCCTTATCCCCACCCTTGGAAAGTCGGAAGGCCTAACCCCCTTCCTCCACTTAACTTCCACGCCAAAGCCAGGAGTTATAAAGTCCACTTCCCTGGAACCGCTGAAAAAGTAAGTGGGATAAATGCGCTTCAGGTGTTCACCGACAACCCCCTCGATTATCCTATCGCTCTCAGGTCCCTTCCCAAAGAGCCTCCTGAAGGCTTGAACCAGCAGAGGGTCAAGGAAGTAGAATTTGCGCTCTTTTCTGAAGAGGGGCGCGAGATCGTGAAGTTTGACCTGGAAGTAGTTCCGTCCAACGAACAGCCCTTCAAAGAGTTCAAGGTAGTCCCTCACCGTGACATGGGAACCTATCTCAAGCTCCTTGGCCAGGGAGTTGAGGGTCAATCTGTCGCCGTAGCGGCGCAGGAGACCCAGTATTAACGAGAGGGCTATTCTCTCGCTCCTTCCCAGTTTGGCAACGTCGAGGATCGTGGCGTTGTAGACCATCTCATAGGTTTCCGGAGTTATCCTGCCCGACAGGAGTTCGTAGATGGACCTTGGATAGCCTCCAGAGGAGAGATAAAAGTCAAGCGCCCCGCTCAGAACTTCCAGATAGGGATAGAGCTCAAGGGCGTTTTCGTAGAACTCCCGGCTCGTCTTCGGGAGCCCGTGAGGGAGCTGGATATTCTTCAGTTTTGGCTCAAAGATCAGAGAGACCGTCCTAAAATCCGGCGGAAGGAACTCCTCAACCCTTATCCTCCTTCCAGGAAAGCTCTCCCTTTTTAACCCGGCCGAGGTTGAGCCCGTAACCTGAAGCACCATTCTCGATGCGAGGGGGGAATCAAGGAGGAACTTAACCGACCTCTCCCAGCCCTCGACAAAAGTAACCTCATCGAGAAAAACATACGCCCCCCCATTAACGCTCCGGAGAAAGGACTTAACAAGCGAGACTATCTCGCGGTAGT
>JALVUT010000231.1 GCA_027035445.1 Thermococcus sp. | reverse complement strand
GGCTCGGAGGAAACTGAGGTTGAAGCTCCACCTCTTCAAAGACCGCCTCCTAAAGGGTGTTCTCCATGAGGTCGGCCACAGCTTTGGCCTCGAACACTGTCGCAATCAGTGTGTGATGAACTCTCCAGCGAGCATGGTGGAGTGGGATCTCAGGGTTCCCGACTACTGCGATGACTGCACCGCAAAGCTCCGTGCCGTCTTGGGGCGAGACACCACCCAACTTTTGTAGTGCACCCCTATCCTCTGAACCCAGGTTCTGACTCTGATGGTTAAGGTTATTATAAGGTGATCCCCAACCTGTAACTTAGGTGATGATATGAAGTTACCGGGCAACAAGACGAAGATAGTGGCTACCATAGGTCCAGCGTCGATGAACCACAGAACTATCGAGCGGATGATAAAGGCGGGTATGAGCGTTGCGCGCATAAACTTCTCCCATGGAACTCTCGAACAGCATGAAAAGACCATTGAGCTTATCAGGGCAGTCTCCAAGAAGATGGGCCGCCCATTGGCAATTCTCGGTGACCTTCCAGGTGTCAAGATTCGTGTGGGTGAGGTTCAGAACGGCTCTCTAACGCTCCGCCGCTGGCAGACCGTTACGCTGACCACACGTGATGTCCTAGGCAACGAGGCGGTTCTCCCCGTAAAGTTCAGGGACTTTCCTAAACTGGTCTCAAAGGGTGACCTCATATACCTCTGTGACGGCTTCATAGCACTGCGTGTGGAGGAGGTCAGTGACCCAGATGTGACCTGCAAGGTTCTTGTGGGAGGGACCGTCTTTTCTCACAAGGGCATAAACGTGCCCAACGCCAGAATGACCATTGAGGCCGTAACCGAGAGAGACATGGAGTTCCTCAAGTTTGCCCTGGAGCATGGTTTAGACGCGGTTGGCATAAGTTTTGTTGGTTCGGCGTACGACGTTCTCAAAGTGCGTCGTTTTGTCAACGAACACGGAGGAGACACGTTCTTAATCGCCAAGATAGAGCGGCCGGACGCAGTTCGCAACTTCGATGAGATCCTTACGGCCGCAGACGGCATAATGGTAGCCAGGGGCGATCTGGGGGTGGAGATGCCGATTGAAAAGTTGCCCATACTCCAGAAGAAGCTTATACGTAAGGCCAACATGGCAGGCAAACCTGTCATAACCGCGACCCAGATGCTGGAGAGCATGACCGAGGAGAAGCTTCCCACCAGGGCGGAAGTGACGGACGTTGCCAATGCCATACTGGACGGCACCGATGCAGTGATGCTGTCGGAAGAAACGGCGGTGGGTAGATACCCTGTTGAGGCGGTTCAGATGATGGCCAAGATCGCGAAGACGACGGAGGCCTACCGCGATTCTCACTGGTCAACACTGCTGGCAGGCTGGAAATTTTCACAGCTAAAGGATCAGAAGATGAGGAGAAAGACCGTCAAAGACGCCATAAGCAGGAGCATCATCGAAGCGCTGGACGTGATTGATATTAAGTACATCCTCACACCAACCAGAACCGGAGAAACTGCACGCCTCATAGCACGCTTTAAGCCGAAGCAGTGGATTCTGGCGTTCGTGACCAACCCCCGGGTAGCGGGGAGGCTCATGTTCTCCCACGGTGTTTACCCGTTCATCGTCGGGGAGACAAGTGAGGAGGAGATACTGAGCATGATACGGGGCCTCGGCCTCGTGAGGGAAAATGACACGGTTCTTCTTACTAAGGGAACGCCTATAGGAAAAACCGCTGGTACGAATACCATACGGATATTCCAGGTTTGATACGTCTCAGTTTTTCATTTTGTTCACCTTTACAGTTGTTGAGGCCGGTTCAGAGGGGCGGTTGCAGGCGTAGCCTGTGCCAATCCCATGGCACCACCATAAGTATTTTAGCAGGTTGAGAACGAATGGGTCGGGTGAGGAGATGAACATCCTGATATTTGGACCGCCAGGGAGCGGCAAGTCGACGCACTCCAGGAGGATAACCGAACTCTACGGCATGACCTACGTGTCCTCGGGCGACATGATACGTGAGGAGATATCGCGGGGAAGTGAACTTGGAAGGGAGATGGGACACTATCTGGCGATGGGTGAGCTTATACCCGACGTTGTTGTCAACAGCCTCGTTATATCACGGCTGAGGCGCGACAGGGGAAATTTCATCCTCGATGGATATCCCAGAACCGCGGAGCAGGTTCTTGCCCTTGAAAACTATCTCTACGACCATGGCATAACCCTAAACGTTGTGATGGAGATCCTCATCTCAAAAGAGGAGAGTATACGGCGTATTTCCGGCAGGAGGATATGTCCAAAGTGCGGTGAAGTGTACCACACAAAGTACAGGCCCCCCAGAGTATCAGGGAAATGTGATGTATGCGGGGTGGCTTTAGTTCAGCGGAGTGACGACCGATCCAACGTTGTGGAAAAGAGGTACGACCTCTACATCAGGAACATGGAGCCCATAACAAAGTTCTACAAGAAACAGGGTATCTACGTCAGGATAGACGGTCAGGGCGGTATACACGAGGTATGGGAGAGAATCAGGCCGTTACTAGACTACATACACTCTCAGGAGGTTACCCGGTGAGGTTCCGGAGAAGCTCCCTGACGTCATCATCGTCTATCCCATCGTTAGGATTCTCCTTCTCTTTTTCCCTATCCGATGGCGTTGAGAGTATGACGTTGATGGTGTACTCCCCTTTCCCAACGGTGGTCCAGAGGTAACCCTCCATCTTATCGGACACGTACTCCGCGAGCAGTTTCCTCTCGTAGAACGTGAGATTTTCGTTGAGGTTCAGACTGACAAGAACCCTTGGTTTGGGGCCTTCCTCAAAGTTTACCAGTATAGAGACAACCTTCACATCCCTCTCTTGAAGTTTTATCCACAGCCCCTTTGCAATCTTTTCAAGGGATTTTCTGAGCTCATCGGAAGCGGCTTTGATGTCTATGTTTGGTGGTGAAAATGGGGATTTTCCCGTCTCACTGACCTCAATGAGCTTCAGGCCCTTCAGAACGAATCTCCCATTTCCCATGCCAGTGAATCGCCCGTTTGCCTCCTCTATGATTCTCTCGATGGCGATTCTTATGACGGCCTCCATTGATGATACCTGCCGGTTCCCCTCGGAGCTTACCACCAGAGAAAAGTCTATGCCCATGTTGTCCCCATCGGGTTCAACCTTTGCACCAATTCTCCCTACGCTCACTCCGAGGGCATCGAGTGCCCCAACTATCTCTTCGGTGAAGAGCTTGTCGATGATTGGATAGTAGTCGGCTGGTTCAACGTCAACCTTTACCATGACGCCCTCCACTACGTGACCGAATTACTTAAGCTTTTTCCCGTTGGCCGATCCCGAAGGTTTTTTATCTTTTCTCTGTGAATATACATCACGGTGATTCCATGAAGGTGAGGTTTTATGCGACCTTCCGGGAGCTTGTGGGGAAGAAAGAGGTTGAGGTTCACGGGGTAAGGACTGTCGGTGATCTCATTGAGTTTATCTCCAAACATTACAATCCCGCGGTTGGGGAACAGCTCCTTGAAAGCCCACGTGTTGATGATAAGAAACCTATTGATGGTATGATCCTGGTTAACGGCCACAATATTCTCCATCTCAGGGGACTGAACACCGAACTCAGGGACGATGATGTTGTTTATATCTTCCCACCCGCGGGAGGTGGTTGAATGGCCGTTGCCGAACTCTGTCTTTTTCCGCTGGGAACCGGGAGTCCGGGTGTTGCTGAGTACCTGAAGCCAGTTATCGAGGTCATCCGGAAGAGCGGCCTCAAGTACAGGCTCTGTCCGATGGGTACGGTCGTAGAAGGTTCTGTTGAAGAAATCCTGAAGCTTGCAGGAGCCTGTCATGAGGTGGTACTAGGGGCCGGGGCAAAAAGGGTCGTCTTAAGCCTGAAGATAGACGACAGAACTGACAAACCCCTTACGATAGAGGGGAAGGTGAAGGTATGAATGGCTGAGTACTTTGACAGGATAGCGGGGAGATACGATGAGTGGTACAAAACGAGGGTTGGAAGGTACGTGGACAGGACGGAAAAGCGGTTGATATTCTCCATGATACGCTCCCATGGAGGAAGAGCCCTTGACCTTGGCTGCGGTACGGGGAACTACACACTTGAACTACGGGAGAGAGGCTTTGACGTTATCGGCCTTGACGCCAGCGGGGCCATGGTGAAGGTAGCCCGTGCGAAGGGCCTCAACTGCATCGTGGGGAACGCCTACACTCTGCCCCTCCCGGATGCGAGTTTTGACCTTGTGCTCAGCGTCACCATGTTCGAGTTCATCCACAGGCCGGAAAAGGTGCTGGCGGAGATCTATCGGGTTCTAAAGCCAGGAGGAGAGGTTGTGGTGGGTACGATGAATGGCCAAAGCTTATGGTTCATCTTCAAACGTCTTAAGAGTCTCTTCATTGAGACTGCCTATCGCTATGCAAGGTTCTACAGCCCTGGAGAGCTTGAAGACCTTCTCAAGAGCTCGGGCTTTGGTGAGGTTGAGGCCGCGGGCGTTATCTTCCTTCCCTCGTTCTGGCCATTTTTGGGTCTTGCGGAGTGGCTGGATGGGAAATGTCACAGGAAGTGCAAGGGACTGGCGGCTTTTGTGGCCGTGAGAGGGGTGAAGGCATGAAGAAGATTCGCCTGATATCGAGGGACGAGACATTCAAAAGGGCGGAGCGTATAGCGGATGAGTACCGGGCGATCTATGGTGTTGAGTTCACCATAGAGGATCGGTTTGTTAACCTCGATGACGTCATCCCGACCCAAGGAACTGTGAGCGAGGCTAAACTGCTGGTTGTTCTGCAGGAGATAAAGCACGGCTACAACGCTCCGATAGTGGTCGTCCCTTATGGTCGGAGATATTATCTTCTCGATGGTCACCATAGGGCGTTCGCACTCAAGAACTTGGGTTTCGGACAGGTTGAGGCCCTGGTACTGCAGCCGAGTACCCGGTTCCTACCGGGTGTTGTGAAGATCGCCGAGAAGAGCGGATTGAAGGGTATAAAAGATATAAAAGTGGTGAGGGACTAACTGCCCTCCCAGATGATGTACTCCTTTCTTGCTATGAATATGGGCTCAATTCTCTTACGGACGATAACCACCTTGTCTTTGCCGTACTTCTGGTAGAGCCCCTCTATGTAGCTTTCAAAGATATTGGTCGGCATCCTCGCGTGAGCGGTTATGGTGTTGTTGCCCGCCTTCACGCTCAGGCCACTTTTCACGCGGATATACTTGATTATGTCCATGTGCGGTTCGAGGTAAAAGTCCTTCTTGTAGATGTCCTTGCCGTTGGGGGTTACGTAGTACACGATGCTCGCCCTGAGTGTCAGTGTCACATTGTTGTAGTTCTTCCTGAATGCTGCCTTCAGCTTAAGGTTACCGCTCTGTCCCTCAGCAAGGATATAGCTGGGATTCGCACTCTTTCCGTTGACCTTTGGTTCCCCGTTCAGCACGCCAACCGGGCCCGCCTGGAAGAGCACGAAGCGGTATTTGGTGGCGTTCGGGATGTAGAGGTTGACCTTTACCGGGGTTTCGTTCAGGTGGTTGATGTAGAGGTTCCTTACTAGGACCTTCCTGTCCACCAGCTTGGTTCCGTTGTAAGCCTCGAATACCAGTGTGGCGTTCTTAACGTCCCTTCCAAATGCGGATATCCAGAGTCTGAGGGTCTGGTTTCCGAGGGGGAGTTTGCCTCCACCAAGGGTGCTGTAGAACGGCACCCAGGTGTCGTTCTTGTACCGGTCGATTCTGTAGACCGCGAAGGGCCTGAACTTATACACAGAGACACTGAACGTGGTGTGAACCGGTACAAAATTGGCGTAGAGCTTTTGAGCGTCCCATGGCTCTATCGAGAACGGGATGTGGAACGCCAGTCTGACGTAGTTGCTGAAGGCTATCTTCCGGTACGCGAGGACACCGTAGTTCTGGAAGATGTAGAGGACGTATGGTATGTCCCCCCTGCCATGTATTACCTTTCCCGTCGTCATGTCTATCGTCATCACAGGCTGCGCTGCCCCCTTGGGGGTGTTGATATAAACCACCTGCCTGCCGCTCTCGTTTGCGAAGTGGATGTACTTCCTTGAGATCGCGTAGAGCATTCCAAATTTCCGGTATTCTCCGTAGGTTATCACGCCACCCAGGTAGCTTATGGCGTTGAACTTGTAGAAGTCGCTGTCTTGGTACAGGGGGTTCATGTAGGTTATGATGTAGTTCAGCTCCCAGGCCTCGAAGTCCACCTCGCTTTCGTTCCAGTAATGTGTGAAGAACTTGGCCAAGAGATAGCGCCTGTCGTAGGCGTGTCCACCGTCTGTTATTGCCCTTCTGTGGCTCAAGAGGCTTGATTCAATCCAGTAGCCGTAGTCCCACCAGCTGGTCGCACTGTCGAGCGGGTTACTGTGGTTCCTGAGCCACTTCAGGGTGCTCACCCAGTCACTTGGAACCGAACCCTGTGACTTGGCATAGGCATGAGCCATGCTGTCCGTATACCGCGCCCCGACGACTGGGATCGGGATGAAAAGCAGGATGAGGAAGATAGCGTAGAGGGCTTTGGTGTTGATGGACTCCTTCATCCTCTCAACGAAGAGGAACGCCTCCCCAACTGCCACACCTGCTAGTAAGAGGATGGCTCCCGACGCCTGAAAGACAAAACGAACCGCGCTGAGGAGAAGATAGATGGAGCCCAGGTAATAGGACACGATGAAGATTTCCTTGTAGCCGGTGAGGTCGTTCTTTATGAGTTTCATCACAAAGCGGGCCAGAACCACCACGAAGCCCGCTATGGACAGGAAGAACATGATGGCATCTTTACCTTTAATGCTGTAATACGTGACTATGGTGCTCCAGCTTGTTCTGGCCAGCTCTGCAACGGTCTGGTAGAGCGGGTTGGACTGATAAGCTCCCCCCATAAACTTGAAGAGATCCCTCCCAAAGTACCCGTAGAAAGCCAGGAAACCGACAACGGCTATGGCCAGTACAGTTCCAAAGCGGTGTTTCTTGTCCGAGTAATTGAGCTTGAACCTCTGACCGTAGAGCATCACTGTGGCGAGGATAGACAGGGCTGCGAAGGCCTCTATGGAGAATATGATGAAGCTTCTGATGCCAATGAAGTCGGTGTACGATACCCCGAGGCTTATGATCAGGGAGACCCAGTAGATGGAGAAGAAGTCCCTCACAAAGGTTCTCAGTGCGTCCATCATCCCCAGCGTGAAAAAGACGACGATGGTTACGCCCGCCATCAGGAGCAGGATCCCCAAACCAAATCTGCTTCCAGTCCAGACGCCCATGTAGAATATGCTGGTGATGAGAAACAGAATCCCACTGCTTATCTTTCTCCAGTTCCAGGACTTCTCATCGAGGTAGACCAGCAGGAAGTATACCGCAAAGAGAAAGAACATCATGAACGGTCCTCCACCACGGTTGTTGCCTGACATGGTCTTGGTGAAGCTGGCGTAGGAGAACATCATGAAGGCGGCGGCCCACAGGCCCGCCCAGTGGGAGTGAAGTTTCTTCCCGAGCAGGTAGATGGCTATTACCGTCATGGCCCCTACGAACGGTGGCCAGAGCTTGAAGGCCCCTAGGACACTTGTCCCAAAGAGTGAGTGCGTTACCCTATAGAAGATTGCCTGGGTCGTGTATAGGCCAAGGTAGCCAGTGGCCTTTATACCGACCGGGGGGTTGGCATAGGCAAAATATCGGGGTATCCACTCGTGGATGGCCTCCCTGTACATCTCGTAGTGGAAGAAGGTATCCGGGTCGAGGAACGTCTTGTAGTTGGATGTAACGTCCCGTATCCTGAATCCTATGTACGCCAGCAGGATGACGAGTGCGGGAATGCCGTACGTTTTCAGCTTCCCGTAGTAGTGGGAGAGACCCTTCTTAGAGTCCGATTTTTTCTTTCTCTTCTTTTTAACTTCAGTTTTTACCATCGGAACCACCTCACTCCACGGTAACGGATTTGGCCAGATTTCTTGGTTTGTCGGGGTCGTTACCCCTTAAAACCGCTAGATAATACGCGAGGATCTGGAGAGGGACCACATAAACGATTGGTGTGAAGATCTCACTCATGGGCGGCATCTCTACAAGGATATCGGCGGTTTCCCTGAGTTCATCCGAGTCACCTAAGGCGATCACCATTGCCCCCCTAGCCCTCGACTCCTCCATGTTACTCACCATCTTATCAAGGAGGCGCCCGCTTGGGGCGATTGCGACCACGGGGACATCACCCCCAAGTAGCGCAAGTGGGCCGTGCTTGAGCTCCCCGGCGCTCAGCCCCTCGGCATGGATGTAACTTATCTCCTTGAGTTTGAGGGCGCCTTCCAATGCCGTGGGGACGTTGATGCCCCGCCCTATATAGAAGAAGTCCCTCATACCTTTCAGGCTATCTGCAAGTTCTTTCAGCCCCCCTCCACGAGAGAGGACATCCTCGATCAGTCTAGGCACTTCTCCAAACTCCTCTTCAAGCTTTTTAAGGTCACCTTCTCTGATTCTGCCGAGCTTTCTTGCCAGCTCCATCGCGAGCATCGTCAGGACGGCGAGCTGGGTCGTATAGGTTTTGGTCGCGGCAACCCCAATCTCGGGTCCGGCGTGTGTGTAAATGGTCAGGTCGGCTATGCGGGTTGCCATGCTGCCAACGACGTTCACTATTGCTATGACCTTAGCGCCCTTCCCCTTTGCGAGTTTCATCGCGGCCAGCGTGTCCGCAGTTTCACCGCTCTGCGTTATCGCTATCACGAGGGAGTCTTCGCTGAGGACGTTCTCCGCCTCGTACCTGAACTCGCTTGCCTCCTCCACGAGGGCGATCTTTCCGGCAAGCCGCTGGAAGAGATACTTCCCCACGAGAGCGGCGTGGTACGAGGTTCCCATTGCCACGAAGAACACTCTGTCATACCCTGCGATCTCCTCCGCCACGGTGGGAATCAGACCCATGTTCCCGTGGATCGCATCCTTTATTGCCTTCGGCTGTTCGTGTATCTCCTTCAGCATAAAGTGTGGGTAGCCTGCCTTCTCGGCCATATCAAGCGTCCAGTCTATTTCTTGAACGGACTTTTTCACAGGTTCGCCGGTTTTCAGCTTTTTCACGCTGTAGGAATCCTTTGTTAGGACTGCGTACTCCCCGTCGTCCAGGAAGACTGCCCTGTTGGTGTACTCAAGGAAAGCGGGGACGTCACTCGCCGCAAAGTTCTCCCCCTCTCCGACCCCGAGCACAAGCGGGCTCTCGTTCCTTACAAAGT
>JALVUT010000230.1 GCA_027035445.1 Thermococcus sp. | reverse complement strand
TTATATCGGCGTCGTCAGTCCTGTACTCCTCGACCTTGTGGTACTTCCTTCCGAACTTCTTCTCAAACTCGGCGAAGACCTCATCTATAACCCTCTTAGCGTTCTCGTTGGCTTCCCAGACTGTGTATCTTGCCTCCATGTAGTGGGCCGGGAATGCGAGTGTGCCTTGACTGATGGGACTCTGGGGGTCAAGGTAGGCGTGCTTCGGCTTGTACTCGCCGAGGAACTCGTCAACGAGCTCTTGGTCGGGTATCTCGACGGGCTCGACGGTGTGGGTCAGGATGAATGCGTCAAAACCTACCATGGCAGGTAGCAGAACCTTCTCATTCTCGGCGACCTTGAAAGCCGCGAGGATCAGGTCAAGGGCCTCCTGGTTGTTCTCGGCGTAGAACTGGAGCCAACCTGTATCCCTCTGGCTTATGCTGTCCTGCCAGTCGTTCCAGATGTTGATCGGGGCTGAAAGGGAACGGTTTCCAATCGCCACGACTATCGGAAGCCTCATGCCCGCGGCGATAAAGAGGACCTCGTGCATGAGGGCGAGACCCTGGGAGGCGGTGGCAGTGAAGACCCTGACACCTGCGGCGCTGGCACCGACGCAGGCTGAGATGGCCGAGTGTTCGCTCTCAACCTTGATGAACTCAGCGTCGAGCTCTCCATTCGCGACGAACTCGCTGATCTTCTCCGGAACGAGGGTGGATGGTGTAATCGGAAAAGCTGCTATGACCTTCGGCTTTGCAAGCTTGGCCGCCCATGCAGCGGCTTCATTTGCCTTCATAACGGTTCTTATCGGCATCTCCATCACCTCATTTGGTCTCCCTTACCATAATTATGGCGTTAACCGGGCACTCGTTCGCGCATATCCCACAGCCCTTACAGTAGTCGTAGTCAAAAACCGGGTAGGCTTCCTCGTCGAGGTAAATAGCCGGTTCCGGGCAGTATATGTAGCAGAGGAAGCAACGGGTGCACTTGTCCCTGTTGAAGTCGGGTATAAAAACACGCCATGAACCGGTCTTGTTTATCACACTGCTCCCCGGAATCATGGCTGTGGCTCCAACTGTCATCTTTTCGCTGTACTCCTTCTCAACTCTCTCAATATCGGCCTTAAACGGGCTTTCGGCCATATGTATCACCTCAGGTGAGTTATCATACTACAACTTAAACCTTGTGGATAAAGGAAGACTCAGCCGAACACCTCGGCGAGCTTCTTGAGCCTTCCCCACTCGTGGTTTACCCATTCCTGGAGGATCTCTATGTCGTCTTTGGTCATGTACTTGAACCTGCCCTGGAGCTTCAGGAACTCCTCAATCGGCTTTGGCTCCCTCCTCGTGCTTGGCATGTTGATCCTGTACCTGCCATCTTTGTACTCATAGAGCGGGAAGTAGGCGGTCTGAACCGCGAGCCTTGCCAGCTCGATGCTCTTGTCGGTCGGGGAGCGCCAGCCGGTTGGACACGGACTGAACAACTGAATGAAGCTTGGCCCGGGGATCTTCTGGGCGGTTTTGAGCTTTCTCATGAAATCCTCGGGGTAGGCAACACTCGCGGTTGCCGCATAGGGGATCTGGTGAGCTATGACGATATCGATGACCTTCTTCTTCTGTCTCTTCTCGAGGAAGTGCTCCTTTCCGCCGGGTGTGTTTGTTGTCCAGGCTCCGTAGGGGGTCGAAGAACTCCTCTGGATTCCGGTGTTCATGTAAGCCTCATTATCGTACATGACGTAGAGGGCGTCATGTCCCCTCTCAAGGAACCCTGAAAGGGCCTGTAGGCCTATATCCGCGGTTCCGCCGTCGCCGGCCCAGCCCACGACCATAACACCGTCCTCACCCTTGACCTTGTACCCCTGTGCTTTTAGGGCGGCCTCGATGCCACCCATGACGGCGCCGGTGGTCTCAAAAGCCGTGTGGAAGAGGTTGGCTTCGAGGGTTGAGTAGGGCCAGGCTCCTGCTATGATGGTTGAACAGCACGCGGGAATTGTGAAGATCGTCTTCTTCCCATATGCCTTGAGGACGTAGCGCAGCCCAAGTGAGGCGCCGCAGCCCTGACAGGCGGTATGTCCCGCGTAGAAATGCTCCTCCGCGGGGAGAGTCAGTTTCTTTTTAATAC
>JALVUT010000229.1 GCA_027035445.1 Thermococcus sp. | reverse complement strand
GCGAATGCAAGTGGAGAAACAAGCCCATAAACGGTGAAAAACTTCTCGAAGAGCTGAAGAGAAAAGTCGAGCTGAGCAACTGGAGGGGAGAGAAGCATTATCTTCTGATAGCTAGAAAAGTGAGGAAAGTACCAGATGAGTTAATAGTGTTGGATGAGGGAACAATCCGCCATATCTTAACAGATTCCTAATTTTTTAAAATTTTCCTTCAAACTGACCTCCTCTTGAGGGGATTTACGGGCTCTCATCTCCTCCAGCGGTTCAGCCTTAAGCCCGTTACCCCTACCGGCCAGAGTCAGATTGGGATTATTACTAAAGGCCACTCACGGGTTTCAAACTGCCCAAGGGCAGTTTTGAGAGGACGCTTAACAGCGTCATAACTCAATATATTTCAGAGTTATTAATCCCCGTCCCCTCGCAATCTTCTGCCACTTGCCCCGCTCATTGGGGATTCATCTTAAATACGGTTATCCCCTTCGGGGTTTTTATCGTTTAGTGTTCAGCTAGAGATGCCCTTTTTCCTTTAAATACTCCCTCAACCCTTCTCTCCATCCCGGCATTGAAAGACCAAGCTTCCGTAGCTTCCCATTCTCAAGTGCCGAGAACCCCGGCCTCCTAGCCAGCCTGTTGAGCTCGCTCGACTTTATGGGTTTAACCTCAACGTCCCAGCCCAGGATCTCGAATATCGCCCTCGTAAATTCATACCAAGAGCAGAAGCCTTCATTCACCATGTGATAAACCCCGAACTCCGGCTTCAGCTTTAAAAACTCCCCCAAAGTTCTCGCAACGTCCCCCGTATAAGTCGGGCTCATAAACTGGTCATCCACTATTCTCAGTTCCTCTCCCTTCCTGGCCCTCTCGATGACCCACTCAACGAAGTTGCCGCCCTTTCCACTTGCACCGGCCTTCCCGTAAAGACTTGCAACCCTGATGATGTAGGATTTTCCCGAATAATTCCGCGTGAAGACCTCCCCCGCATACTTGCTGGTTCCATAGACGTTTATTGGGTTCGGAACGTCGTCTTCGGTGTAGGGCTCACCCTTCTCGCCGTCAAAGACGTAGTCGGTGCTTATGTAGACATTGATTGCGCCGATTTCCCCGGCAACCCTCGCAACGTTGAGGGCCCCGATGGCGTTGACGGCAAAGGCCTTCTCCGGGTAGAGCTCGGCATCGTCCACTCTAACGTATGCGGCGGCGTTGATTATCACATCCGGCTTAATCTCCTTCAACAGGCTTAGGGTCTCCGGACGGGTAACGTCCAGATCCTTGTGGGTCAGCGGGATGATCTCAAAGCTGGAATCTTCCCCAAAGACCTTCACCAGGTCAGTCCCGAGCTGACCGCTGGCACCTACTACCGCGACCCTCACGGGACATCACCAAGTCTAGTTATCTCCTCCGGGTCACTAATAAGGGATATCCCCTCACTCTCACAAGCATTGGCAAAATCGCTGTCAAATGAAATTAAATACTTGACGTCGTAAAACTTACAAGTTGCGAGAATTAGTGCATCATTCGGCAGCAGGCTGTATTTTATCATGTACTCAACGGCAAGGGTTTCGACAGCCCTGTTTATTTCCAGATCAATGAAAAGTCCAAAAAGCCCTGAGAAGTCCAAGACTTCCTCCCTCAGGTCCCGGATAATATTAGGGTTGTGTTTGAGCGTGTACGGGCGTTCGCCAGTTAACGCCTTCAGGTACACCATAAGCGCCTCACTGAACACTATGCTGTTGGAATACAGGACGTCAAATTTTTCCCGCAAGGTGAGAAGGTCAATATTGCCCTCTAAATGCTCAATTATCACATCGGTATCCACAAAGGCCGTCAAAGGGCCCATTCCTCTTCGACCTCTCTCAGGAGTTTTTTAAGATCCATGTCCTTGAACTTTCCGTGGAGTTTCTGGACACTGTACTCTACAATAACCTCCCTCTCAACGATTCGTTTCAGCCGCTTAAGGTCAATCGTCTTCAGTATCTCGTCGGGGATGTTAAGCTCAATGGCAATTTTTCCCATATCCACCACCATCAGGTACTTTTGTGTTATCAATCCATATAAAGTATTTTGCGATAGGGGTGTCTCAGAAAACCCATCCCCTCTCAACGGCCTCC
>JALVUT010000228.1 GCA_027035445.1 Thermococcus sp. | reverse complement strand
ATGTGGTAGAATAACCCCATGCAGCGCTCCCACGGTGCAGCACTCCACGCATTGAAGAGCGCCTTTCCGGGGCATAACTTTCGCGAGCGAAAGACCGCCGACGGGTGGTTGGTATCGGCACCGCATCGCGACGACAAGAACCCCAGCTTTAGCGTCTTCTGGTCCAACCGCTTCCAAACCTGGTTGGTAAAAGACCACGGTGACGGGCTGAGCATGAGCTTGGCCCGTTACCTCAAGGAATATGCAGGGGTTACCCCGGAGAAGCCTTACACACCAAGGTTCGACAAACCCAAGGAAGCTAGTAAACCAAAGGTTGACCCCTACAAGGAAACCGAGAGGGTGCTAGCGGAGATTAAGTGGCGGCCCTATATCGGTCACGGCTTTGACGACGCCATATTCGAGTCGGACGAGTATGAACCGCGTGACATGCTGGAGCTTACCGAGCCCCATACATGGAAAGAGAAAAGCATGGTATTCCCGGCTGGCACAGTGTTCTTCGTCTTCCGTGACCGCGAAGGCAAACCCTACGGAATCCAAGCTCGCATACCTGGCGAAGGCAAGAAGGGTCGCAGGTTCATCTGGCGGGTATCACCACCGGCAACGATAGGCTATAACGTCAAGGGCAAGCGGGCGCTGGCAGTTGCCGAAGGACATGCCAAGGCGCAAATGGGCATGTTCATGATGAATATTTATGCAAGAGGATACGGTAAGCGTGACCCAGGGCGCTTCGGCTTCATCGCCGTTGCGGGCAAAAGCTCGCTACCAAAAATTGAGCAGGAGCTTATTGACTTCAAGAACATGCTGGCCTACTTCCTCGACCCCGACATGGTGATTCCCTTCAGAACCGGCAGGGTTTGGAACAATAAGAAGCAGGTGGCGGAGAAGTCACGTGAGGGTACTACGCTTCGTAACGTGTGGGCTCAGCGTGTCATGCGCAACCGGCGCACCGTCTTCTATGAACCCGAGCGTGACATGGACCTCAACGACATGGCTATAAAGTACAACCCAGTCCAGGCGTGGCACCACATGAAGCGCATCGAGAAGCCGATGTGGACCAAGGACCAAGCCGCTGAGCACATGCTGCCCCTTACCGGCGACCTGCCCTCGTCAGCCGGTGCATTGCTCAATGCTATGTGGGTCTACGCCCTAATGCACGGCAAGTTGCGGTGGTACAACGGCAGGGGCTACGTCTTCGAGATAGACCCCACCAACATTGAGCTGATGGAGTTGAGCGGTCTGTCCATCAAGACCATCCTCAAGCACAAACACACCCTGCAACACCACGAGATAATCCGCATCACCCCAACCCACATCCGCCTCGACCTTCGCAACCTGCAACGCTTCCTCATCAAACCTCCTGATTCTTCTGCTCCTGATGATGTTTTATCTTACGATATCCACAAAAAGACACCCCCAAAACTGGCCAAACTTGCCGTCCAGAACAGCAATCGTAGGGTAGCGTACACCTATGGTAATACGTCACCCCTGCACCTTCAGGCATACCATTTGCACCAAGCGGGGATGAGCATCAGCGCCATAGCCCGAGCCCTCAACGTTAGCCGCTCGCTTGTCTACACGGCGCTCGAAAGCATACGGGCCGTCCTCAACAACCTGACGGCTGCCTATAGGGAGCACAAGCATCGCGTCAAGGCCGCGCGTGATTGGGCTAAGCAGCGCGCTGAGCTTGCACGCCAAGCGTATGAACGCTACCTTGCCGGTGAGAGGGGGTGGTGGGTTGAAACCTGGGCTACTGCCTGGTTGAAGATGCAAGAACGTTTAGACAGAAGACGCCTGTGGGGGCTATCATGATTTTCGTAAGGATGGTGTTTGAAGACGGCAAAGAGATACGCAGCGAGCAGCCCGATGGTCTGGCTCTCAAGCAATTCATAGACGCTACGGTTAAACTTTTTGCGTGCGAACCGCTGGAGGTGTACGCCGTTGAACTCCCCGAAGCTGAGGCCGTATCAGCAGAACATCCTTGAACAAGCGCGGACTGAGGTCGCACGCGGCAATCGTTCGGTATTAATCTACCTCCCGATGGGGGGCGGCAAATGCTGGCGTGCTGGTACGCGCATGTTGATGTTCGATGGAACCACAAAACCGGTC
>JALVUT010000227.1 GCA_027035445.1 Thermococcus sp. | reverse complement strand
ACAGCAGTCATTCTGGGCAGTGCATACTCGTGTTATGATATGAGCAAGATTGCATGCCATGCCCTAGGCAAGTGTTGAGAGGTGGATCCATATGAAGGTCATGGTCCAAAACCGCAGGCTGGTAATGTCTCTGTCCTTAACCGGGCCTATAATCGGCTTTTTACTCTATTTTTTAGTTTTTCACGATATTATAGGTGCCATTCAGATCGCGCTGATACTGTTTATTGGACTTACCTCGATGATGTATTCTATGTGGATTTGCTGTAGTGTATTACTTTCCTTTGCCGTGGTGTTTATACTGTGGGGATTAAATCCTGCGTACATATCTTCTTTGGTTGTTTATGCCGCCACCTATCTGTATTTGGTTGGTTTGCGGGGAGTGAAAAGGCGAAATCTAATTATCTTAACCCTTGTTAGTTTTTTAGGCATTCTAATCGGCGTATATGTCTTGACTCAAGCACAGGATATTAACTGGCAGTCGATAACATCCTTTAAAGCTCAAGAGGTCGTTATAATTGGTAACCATACTTTTGAGAGTTATGTTAACTTTACCAAACCGGCTTACATAAGCAGGGCAGACTATTCCAATGGGAAGCTCATCCAGAAAATTATCGTTAACGGTAGCATCGAGAAAGTTGTAACTGCCAATAGCACTGCTACATTTAACATAACTTGGACGAACACAGGTGCCATTGATCCATTCGCTTTAGTGATCCTCAATCTTGAACAGTTCAATATCTCCAAAAAGGGAGACATCTGGTTTTTAACACCAAAAACACGCACTTTGCCACATTACAAAATTTGGGTTAACTCGAGGGGACTTCCAAAGGAAATAATTGAAGGGACAAGCCGGGATACCATAGTGGTGAAATATAAGAAACTGACCGTGGAAAACAATAGATAGTATCCAAAAACTTTAAATCCCCTTCCTCCATTCCCACCCCATGTGCGGTGGTCGCTTTTGGCCTTGGTAAAGTCGACCTCTTCTTGACCGCCTCAGTCTGGAGTTTCATTTCCAGTGGAGATGGAGGTGCTTTGGATGGACGACTTTAAGGTCACCCCATGGGATGTTGAGGGTGTGGTGGACTACGCAAAGCTGATAGAGGAGTTTGGAACCAGCCCGCTCACCGATGAGTTGATAGAGAAAACAGCGGAGCTGACGAAGAGTGAACTACCTATCTACTTCAGGAGAAAGTTCTTCTTCTCACACAGGGACTACGACAGGGTTCTGGCCGATTACGAGGCAGGGAAGGGCTTCTTCCTCTACACCGGCAGAGGCCCAAGCGGTCCGATGCACATCGGGCACATAATACCGTTCTACGCAACAAGGTGGCTCCAGGAGAACTTTGGAATCAATCTCTACGTCCAGATAACTGACGACGAGAAATTCCTCTTCAAGGAGAAGCTCACATTCGACGATACGAAGAGATGGGCCTACGACAACATACTGGACATCATAGCCGTTGGCTTCGACCCTGATAAAACCTTCATCTTCCAGGACAGCGAGTTCACCAAGATTTACGAGATGGCGATACCGATAGCCAAGAAGATAAATTACTCGATGGCTCGCGCTGTCTTCGGCTTCACCGACCAGAGCAAGATTGGGATGATTTTCTACCCGGCGATACAGGCGGCACCGACCTTCTTTGAGAGGAAGCGCTGTCTGATTCCAGCGGCAATTGATCAGGACCCCTACTGGAGGCTCCAGAGGGACTTTGCTGAAAGCCTCGGTTACTACAAGACGGCAGCCCTTCACAGCAAGTTCGTGCCCGGGCTTATCGGCCTCGAAGGGAAGATGAGCGCCAGCAAGCCCGAAACTGCCGTTTATCTGACGGATGACCCCGAGGAGGCAGGAAAGAAAATATGGAAGTATGCCTTAACAGGCGGCCAGCCGACGCTCAAGGAGCAGCGGGAGAAGGGCGGAAACCCTGAGAGGTGCGTCGTCTTTAAGTGGCTGGAGATATTCTTCGAGCCCGATGATAAAAAGCTCATGGAGCGCTACCATGCGTGCAAGAGCGGGGCTCTTATGTGCGGTGAGTGCAAGCGCTACCTGATAAGGAAGGTGCAGGAGTTCCTTAAGGAGCACCAGAAGAAGAGGAAGGAGGC
>JALVUT010000226.1 GCA_027035445.1 Thermococcus sp. | reverse complement strand
ATACGGAGCGACGAAGAGCTGAGAAATGCGCTTTCAATCCCATTTTGGTCTGATTTTATCGTTTTAATACCAATAGTTAAAATCTACACTTCTCTTACTTTCAATCCCATTTTGGTCTGATTTTATCCGAAACATTTATAAGCAGAGTGAACAGAAATTAAAATACCTTCAATCTCACTATGGTCTGATTTTATCGTCAGCAAGTGCCCGTGCGCTGTAATATTCGACGTTACCTTTCAATCCCACTATGGTCTGATTTTATCCTTTCGCTTGGATAATATGCTCGATGTGGCATATGACTCTTTCAATCCCACTATGGTCTGATTTTATCTTTTAAACCCACCAGTTCCTTTCGCCGCTTATATAACCAAAACTTTCAATCCCACTATGGTCTGATTTTATCCCCGACTGCTCGCACTCGACCCTGACCGTTGCGTCTTTCAATCCCACTATGGTCTGATTTTATCCCATCCGGTTATCAGGTAACCGGTAGCGAATATTAAAGCTTTCAATCCCACTATGGTCTGATTTTATCCTTTAGTCCTAACCAACCGGTCAGTCAAAACTATAGAGCTTTCAATCCCACTATGGTCTGATTTTATCGAGAAGTGAACTGAGAAGCGTCAACTCCGAAGTAAGCCTTTCAATCCCACTATGGTCTGATTTTATCTCTCATTGATGGCGAAGAGTACTCACTTAGGCCAAGCGCTTTCAATCCCACTATGGTCTGATTTTATCACCCACTTTTAGCCCGTTCTTCTCGACCCACTCGTAGCTTTCAATCCCACTATGGTCTGATTTTATCTTTCTTGAGCGAGGTTTATTACGTTTTGTTCTTTTACGTTTGCTTTCAATCCCACTATGGTCTGATTTTATCCGAGCCTTTCGTTACAAAGGGAGAGAGCCCAATCGTCTTGCTAAAGTCAGACTTTCAATCCCACTATGGTCTGATTTTATCTCTTCAAATACATACTTTAAACCATAGTTCAAGAGCTGCTTTCAATCCCACTATGGTCTGATTTTATCGAACTGTCCGTTCCTGAGCGGCAAGGACAAAACCTTTCAATCCCACTATGGTCTGATTTTATCTTTATATAGCAATTGCTACACAGTAGAACAAAAGAAACTTTCAATCCCACTATGGTCTGATTTTATCTTACCGCAGATGTCGCATACGTATTCCTCAGCCTCAGTCGCTTTCAATCCCACTATGGTCTGATTTTATCAGCTCGACGGCAAGGTCTGCATTGCTCCCGACGTCTCGCTTTCAATCCCACTATGGTCTGATTTTATCACAGCTTTGTCGGCTATAAGCCCAGTGGTAACGAATGCCTTTCAATCCCACTATGGTCTGATTTTATCTGTCGTCATAGCTCACGAGTCAATCAAGGACTTCAAAACTTTCAATCCCACTATGGTCTGATTTTATCAATCTGCTTCTTGCCACGAGCCAAGACATTCTGTCCGTCTTTCAATCCCACTATGGTCTGATTTTATCGATGGTTTGGGTAAAGTGATACTCATAGAAATACGCACTTTCAATCCCACTATGGTCTGATTTTATCTACAGAAACCCATACGGAGTTTACAGATGCATGAGGTGCTTTCAATCCCACTATGGTCTGATTTTATCCCAGAATAGCCGTTTTCGTAGAACTGCCATGGACTCCCTTTCAATCCCACTATGGTCTGATTTTATCGAAGCGGCTATTCCCTTTATTATTCCTTTCTCGCTTGCTTTCAATCCCACTATGGTCTGATTTTATCTCGTTGAGGCGAGAATTAAATTGCTTGACGTGAATGGGAACTTTCAATCCCACTATGGTCTGATTTTATCAAAAAGAGCTATATTAATCTTATGCTATTATGCTGTTACTTTCAATCCCACTATGGTCTGATTTTATCCAGCGTTAGCTGCTACCTCTGGGTACGCAAGAGCCGTATACTTCTTTCAATCCCACTATGGTCTGATTTTATCACCAAAAGTTTACTTCAAAACTGACGAGGGATGGGTGACTTTCAATCCCACTATGGTCTGATTTTATCGAGAATTTTAAGGTGGACGACTCGTGCAGGTGGGAGATTTTGCTGGTTGAGTGGTGTAGAAAGCGTTAAAATCGGAAAGGAGGGATTTTAGCGGGGA
>JALVUT010000225.1 GCA_027035445.1 Thermococcus sp. | reverse complement strand
TCCACGACCTCAGTCCCAGGAAGGGCAAGCCGTTTGTTGCCATCAACTGTGGCGGTATACCGGAAAATCTGCTGGAAAGCGAACTGTTCGGATACGTGAAAGGAGCCTTTACCGGTGCGGAGAAGAATAAGAAAGGGTTGTTCGAGGAGGCCGATGGCGGCACCATCTTTCTTGATGAGATCGGGGAGCTGCCCGTTTCCATGCAGGTGAAGCTGCTTCGCGTCCTGCAGGAGCAGGAGATACGACCGGTGGGTGCGGCGCGGAGCAGAAAAGTCGATGTCCGGGTGATTGCAGCAACAGCCCGCGACCTGGCTCGAGAGGTGAGAGAAGGTGATTTCCGTGAGGATCTTTTCTATCGCCTCAATGTCGTCAATATCCATATTCCGCCGTTGCGGGAGCGATCAGAGGATATTCCTCTCCTGAGCCGTCATTTTGCTGAAAAACTGGCCGCCCGGATGGATGTCGAGGTCAACGGTATCGCTCCTGCGGCCATGCAGCTCCTCATGGGACATTCATGGCCCGGCAATGTCCGGGAGCTGGAGAATGTCATTGAGCGGGCCGTTATTCTGGCGGAAAAGAAGGTTATTCTTCCAGAGAACCTGCCGTCTGAGTTCGGAACAAAACGACAGGCACGCCGGCTTGATGATTTCTTTGCCGGTTTTTCCATAAAAAAAGCACAGAAAATTATGGAAAAGAGCCTCATTCGGCGTGCCCTTGACGCCACCGGCGGCAACAAGTCCAAGGCCGCCGAACTCCTCGAGATCAGTTATCCTTCTCTTCTGGGAAAGATTAAGGATTACGGGTTAGGCTGAGTTCAGGTCTGGCTGGAATTTTTTTTAATATCCTGTCCGCGTTTTATAAAATTATTTTATATTATTGATTTTCTCTCCCTCCTCTCCTTGTCTCGGCTCTCACGGGAATATTCGTATATCTTCTTGAATATCTGTTATTAATCCTGCTGTTGCCGTTTCTGTTTCTCCCGTTCTGTTATTGGCGCGTTATTTGCTTTCTTGCTTCCAGGGATAAGCGTTTTCCACGGTCAAGAGGATGCAAATGACTCGAAATCAACATGGCTTTACTTTGGTGGAAGTGATGGTGGTAGTCGCCATCACTGGACTCATTGCCGGCATTGCTGTGCCGGCGTACCTGTCCTGGAAACCCGGGTACGTGTATCGGGCGGCTGTCTCCCGAATCCGGGGTGATATCAACAAGGCGAAAATGAAGGCCGTGGAAACCAGGAATCAATGGCGAATCATGTTTTGCGGCAACAGTTACCAGCTGATCGAGGGTGACAGGCCGCGTAATTCGCGCTGGACCGTGCCTCCTGCATATACCGCCAATCCGTCGTGTCCCATGAGTGCAGCCGAGATAGCAGCCTTCCGGGCGGCAGGGCGCCAGGTGATTATCCGTGACTTTGCCAATTTTCCCCAGGCTCGACTTACCGCTGATTGTAATTCCTCGCCCACGGCGATTACATCAGGCTCAGAGCCCTGGTTTACCTTTTCGCCCCGTGGCACCGCCACGACCAGTGGACCTGTGTCCGTGTACATGGCGGACCGTGGCGATTGCAGCACATTCACAATCTCAACTGCCGGCAGGATACTGAGACAATGAAAAGATATGATCCATCCCGCTCCATGGCTGGTTTTACCTTGATTGAGGTGATGATGGCCATGGTCATCCTCGGTTTGGTCCTCACAGGGCTTGTCAAGATGTTTTCCTCCACGGGGAAGTACCAGACCGCGCAGGAGATGATGGTCGACTTGACCCAGGACATGCGGGCGGCAAAACAGCTCATGACCTACGAGATCCGTGAGGCCTGTTGTAATCCCGCTGGCAAGAAAAGGATCGGCTTCCAGATTGATACCTCCGATGACAGTGCAAATACAGACTCCAATTCCATTCATTTCACCACGGACAGGGACAATGGTGATGGTGATCAGTTCCTTGAGCCCGACGGTGACGCCGATGATCCGGGTGAAGATATCGCGTTTTACAGGACCTTTGACAACTGTTCCGGGACCCCTGGCCCTGTTATGGCAGCCGGTGACAGGCGTCCCGGTTGCCTGCGCTATGCGCAGGGCGGATCCGGACAGCCTGTTGCGGCCAATATTGTCGATCTCCAGTTCACCTATTACGACAGAAACGGCA
>JALVUT010000224.1 GCA_027035445.1 Thermococcus sp. | reverse complement strand
CACCAAACAACACCATGACGAGGGCGACTACCTTTTCCGGGGAGAGCGGCTCTCCGAAAACCGCCCTGCCAAGGAGAACCGAGAAGGCGGGGGCCGTGTAGACGAGGAGCACGGCGAAACCGACCGAAGAGATCTTGACCGTGTAGAAGTACAGGGTGTAGAACATAAAGACCCCAACAAAGCCGTAGATCGCATAGAACCAGAGCTTCCTGTAGGTGAAGGGATTCTCGCGCATGAAGGTGGTGATGTACATCCCGAGTATTATCAGCGCAAAGAGGACACGAAAGAAGACCATGGTAAAGGAATCAACACCGTAACGATAGATGTAGGTGGCAAAAATTCCGAGGGTTCCCCACATGGAAGCAGCAAGAAAAACAAAAAGATAGCCGCGTTTCATTAACTCACCTCAGAATCCCGGGCCCTGTGGAAGCCGTCTCTTATGTTCAGTTCTTTTCACGAGGTTTTCAACGTACTCCACTGTTCTGTTGGAGATGCCAAGCTCGTCCGCGATTTCCTCCTTCGGCATTTTGAGATCGACGAGCCTCCATAAGATCTCGTCGAGAAGGCGGTAGCTTATCCCAAGCTCATCCTCATCTGTCTGCCCGTTCCAGAGCCCTGCGGTGGGCTTCTTCTCGATTATCGTCGGGGGGACCCCTACCAGCCTAGCAACCTCCCAGACCTCCGTCTTGTAGAGATTTATGAGCGGTGCGTAGTCGCTCGCACCGTCCCCCCATTTAGTGAAGTATCCGGTCAGGAACTCACTCCTGTTGCTTGTTCCGAGGACAAGACGGTTCAACTGGTTGGCATGAGCGTATAGAAGAATCATCCTCGTCCTTGCCATTAAATTGCCAAGGGAACGTCTATCCGGCCGGAAGCTGAACTGACCCACCGCAGAGTCAACAATGGGTTTGATGTTTATTACCCTGCATTCAATCCCGAGGGAAGAACAGACGAGCTTTGCATCGTCAACGTCCCGGTTCTCATAGTAGGGCATTACAAGACCAAGAACACGCTCCCCTCCAAGAGCCTTAACGGATAAGTAAGCGGTTGTGGCACTATCCACTCCCCCACTTACACCGATTACAACACCCTTTGCGTTCGCGTTATCAACGGTCACGGAGATGGAGCCAGCCAGGATCTCAAGGACCCGCCCATAGTCAAGCTTTCTCAAAGGCTCACCCCCTCAGGGCTCTCTCAAGTCCCACCCAGGCAAATATCGTGCCGGTTATGGCGAAAACAAAAGCTGGAATTGCAAGGTTGGTATAGGGGTACCTCACGGCCTTAACGTTGTAGGTATAGTTAACCTTTCCCTTGAAAACGTTCAGGGTAGGCCTGCCGGTAGGATGAAGAATCACTCCCCCGGTGAGGTTATATGATGTGTAGTTCGTTCCCCAGCTGACGGCGATGCTGGCGTTTTTTGAGATCAGAGAAAGGGTTCGATTGGTCACAATGTACTCTTCAAACGTCTGGTTGCCGAGGACGTACTCCCCTCCCCCCAGAACACCCGAGGAAGCGTAGCTAACCGGGTGCGAATAGAAGACTGAGACCGCTGACATCGAGAATGCGAGTACGAGGAGCGAGAATCCAAAAAGAAAGATCCTGGAATGTAAAATAAGGGAGAGGAATCCCATCGAAACCACCAAACTTAAAATTTACCAACAAGGTGACACTCGGCCCAGTGGTTGTGCTCGTACTCTATAAGCCTTGGCTGCTCAACGTCACAGAGCCCCTTCTGGAAGTAGATGCACCTCGGGTGGAAGCGGCATCCCGGAGGTATGTTGACGGCACTGGGAACCTCACCCTTGATTGGAAGCTCTTTGATGATGTTCCTGCGCTCAGGTTTTGGCTCAGGGACGGCCGCAAGCAGCGCCCTCGTATACGGGTGCAACGGGTTGTCTATGACACTCTTTGCCGGGCCTATCTCAACGATCCTTCCGAGGTACATCACCGCTATCCAGTTGGAGAAGTACCTGGCCGTTGAGAGGTCGTGGGTAATGTAGAGGTAGGTGACACCCATCCTGTCTTTGAGATCCTTCATCAGCTCGAGGATTTCAGCACGGATCGATACATCGAGCATTGAGACCGGCTCATCGGCAACGATGAACGTCGGATTGAGTATCAGAGCCCTTGCTATGGCTACACGCTGCCTCTGACCACCTGAGAGCATGTGGGG
>JALVUT010000223.1 GCA_027035445.1 Thermococcus sp. | reverse complement strand
TGCTTTTTAACTCTCTACCTTTTAACTGGACGTCTGGTTCGTCGCAGGCAACCTGTTCTTGACAAAAATGGTGTAGAGCTTATCTATGTACCCCTGTGATTTTGTACCGTAGGGAACGATATACCATTTACCCCCTACCTCAAGGAGGACGCCTGAATGTTTGATGGCCTGGTATACTATCTGAGGAGTGGCGCTTACATTGAACTCGCCCTCAATGATGCTCCTGAGTTTCCCCTCATAGGTTATCCCGATTGCGGGCACCCCCGAGATTCCTGTCAGCCCTGAAAGTACTTTGAATATCTTGTCATTTGTCTCGTTTCCCATAAGCTCATAGTACGTCAGGCTCTTCTCCCCGAATGTCTGGGGTATGAGGGTGTGCATGTGCCTGCAGTGGGGACACGTCGCTACCCCATACATATAGAAGTGGAGTTGGTTGAAGTATATCTTGGTGCCGTTGATAACGGTATAACCGGTGGGTCCCTTCGGGTGGGTTGTTGATGTGCCTGCAGGCGCTCCACCGGAGATGCACCCGGCTGCGAAGCCCATGAGCACCAAGAGTGCAATGGCTATTGCGTACCTCCTCATGATCTCACCGGGATGTTAGTAGGTCGTGAGGGTTATAAGTCTTAACGTTGGGTGGCTCTGGGCCACGGGGATGCGCTGCCCATCACGGAAGGCTTAAATCCTTTGAAGCCTAAAATCCTTGGGGGTAACCATGCAGGAGTGGTATCGTTCAAGATCTCTTTATGAAGCGGTCCTAAAGCTCATCAACGCTGGCAACTACAGTGAGGCCACCAGCATGGCAAGGGCTATCCCTGACAAAGCTGTGCGCTCTAAAGCCATGTCCCGCATAACCCTTGAGCTGGCCAAGAAAGGAGGGGACTACAGGGAGGCCCTGCAGCTGGCGATTAAAAGCGCCCTAGACATCGAGAGGGAAAGTGAGAGCACCAAAGCGTTGATGAGCTTGGCTTTTGAGTTCCTCAACCTGGGGGATCCTGAAGAGGCCCTGAGGATAGCGGGGTATATAAGAAACCTCTCAAATAAGTCCAAGATACAGGCGGAGGTTGCTATGCTGCTGGCTAAGTCAGGAAGGGTATCAGAGGCAATGAAACTGATAGAGAGCATAATGGATGAGGACGTGAAGACCTGGGCCATGTCGAGACTTGCCAGTCAGCTTTAGTCCCCTATGCCTATTTTGTCCCCACTGTTTCTGGATTTTGACTTACAGGAGTGCATAAGGTTTTTTTGCCGTTAACGTTCTCCCGTTTTGGTGGCAGTGATGAATGGCGGGGAGATAATAGGGCTCTTTGGAATGATGCTACTTGTGGGTTCATGGGTGCCCCAGACCGTGGAAACAGTGAAGAAAAGGCAGTGCCCGTTAAATCTGGAGTTCATAATCATATACGTGACAGCAGCATCGATGCTGACCGCTTACTCGTATGTAATCCGTGACTGGATATTCTTCACACTTAACTTCCTCTCGGCGTTTCAGAGTGCGATAAACATGGTGGTAAAACTCAAAGAAAAGTAACTGACGTTCATCTCCTTTCGTACAGGCCCACTAACTCCCCCCATTGAAGTACATGCCCTTCCATAGCCCTCTCAAGTTCTTTTCTCGTTGACCCCGCCTCAAGGTTGAGCTCAACGTCCAGAGCGTACACCTTGATATGGTAGTGGTGCACGCCGTGCCCCCTTGGAGGGCATGGACCGCCGTAGCCGACCCTGCTAAAATCGTTTCTTCCCTGAAGGAGGGTCATGGGATTCTTAACTTCGGCCTCCTTTGGGAGGTTCTCCGGTATCTCCCCCCTGGGGGGGATGTTCCAGGCTATCCAGTGGGTGAAGGTACCCATCGGGGCATCCGGGTCGTCCATGATTACGACAAGGCTTTTGATTCGGGGACTTATGTTACCTACGTATATCGGCGGATTGATGTCCTCCCCATCGCACGTAAACTTTGAGGGGATAAAACTGCCAGTATGAAAAATAGAACCGATTCTGAGTGTTTTCTCAACGTTCATGATACCACCTCCTTGGAAGAGGACAGGCACCCTGCTGGGAACACCACAAACACACCATTAGGGGCTGTCTTCATGGTAAGCCTTATGTTTCCAAACGTAAAAAGATTTCGCCCAAAGCCTTTTGAGGTTTCCATGAGAATTATCGCAGGTGATACT
>JALVUT010000222.1 GCA_027035445.1 Thermococcus sp. | reverse complement strand
TATTAGCACCACCAATATTTAGTTGAACATCACCGCGGTACGTCGTTGTCCATGCACCCCTTATCTCTATTACTTGCCCCTCCTTCACAGTTCCGGCGGCCTTGCCCCAAAGCGTTAACTTAACACGTCCTGTCTCGTCACCAACTATTGCCTCACTAATAGTTCTCTGCCCTGACCTAGTGTTTATGGTCTTGGGCTCATCAGAACTTATGACTCTGACAGTCATATTGATATTACGCATCTCGGGTTTTAGTTCCATTACTTTAGTTTGGGGTTTACCTGCTTCGTTTCCTACGTATTCGGACATAGGGTTCCAACTCCTACGACTTAACAAGTAGAGTGACACTACCGGGTTATTAAGCTAATATGGTACTTAAACCAGACAAGCGGCTTAAGATAGGCACATTACATATTTCGCATACTGCCGGTATTGCCTTCGTGAAAACCTTTACAAGCAGGTAAAAACATTGAGAGAATAAAAGAACTACTTAGAAAGGGCGGAGGACCGTATGCCGGGCGCTCTACCTGGCTGAGCTACGGGCCCGTAGAAACCTAAGGAAAGGGGGTTATATAAACGTTTTCCTCCTCAGGATGCTTTAGAGGTTAGCTTGCTTTTCAGCTTTAGTGTGGGTTCATAGGGTTTCGTCCACCTCTCACGAACCGATCGAGGACAACACCACGGTCTATGGCCGGATCATTTACTTTCAATTACTTGATGCAGGATGCAATATGCTTATTGTAAAGTACAGGTAATTGAAAGTATTTGAACATGTTTGTTAAACCAAAATAGCCTTATTATGGACGTTATCACTCACTCGTAGAACTTGGAGCCTAATTGTAAAGGAAGTGGTGGGCCCGCGGGGATTTGAACCCCGGACCACCCGGTTATGAGTCCCGTACGGTCCTCCGCCATAAGGAAAAAGGGGTAAGTAGATTTTATACTTTACTGCATTTGGGGTGCTACTCTACTTCAATAGCACCAACGGGGCAACCGTTCTTTGCGTTCTCGACGCAGTCTCTTAAAGAATCAGGAACCTCACCTTCAACCTTTGAAGATGTTCTGTACTTCTCCACAAGTCTACTCTTACCATTATCGTCGGCTTCGAAGACATCAGGACACATGCCATAACATAAGCCGCAAGCTATGCACCTCTCCTGATCTATCCTGACTTTTATAACCATGTTATCCCTCGCTATATGATAATGCAGCTAGCTAAATATCATTATCGCTTAGCTAAGTACGGAGTTTATGGAGTTTAGGAAACACCCCTTATATAGCTTTGACTTTCTTATATCGTTCTTTCCTAATTTTAGTTATTATTTTCGAGCCGCAAGCAGGACACCGTATAAAAGTATACCCTTCGGCAGCCTCACGCGCCTCAAACGCCTCTATCTCCCTCATGCTGAACACACGTCCACACTTCCAGCACTTGTAAAAGATCTCGTCTTCACTGACCATCACTCGCACCAAGCATACTTTGCGTTTCCCTTAATATCTTAATCTATCGTACCCGTTCCTTGCGGTATGCAGAATCAATAACAACCTCACATTACCGGTAAGACCTTTGAGGATATTTTGTTGATCCTTCGAAAATGCTATTCCCTACACGATTAATTGTGGTCATCCTTTGCTCTAACTCTAACACGTTAATCGTTAGGTGTAATGGAACTCCTTGACTTAATAGCTTTTGAAGAACTTATTCCTGAATGTTGAGATCAATGTATTTCGTTCGCGTAAGCAAACCTTTTTAGGGATCTTCACGGTTCTGAAAGTGTAGCAGGGTGAGTCATGTCGGGGAAGGATATAGTCGATATTGAAAGCCTATGCGGAGGACTGCCTGAGGAACTCTGTGTGCAGCTAGGGGCTGAGCAACAGTTCATTAAGATAAAAATTGAGAAAAGGAAGTTCGGACGTGAAGTAACCATAATAGAGGGGTTAGATCCAGCAGTCTTCAATTTAAAGAAGGTGGCCTCAACTCTTAAGGCAAAGTTAGCAACAGGAGGTACGGTAAAGAACAACCACATAGAGCTACAGGGAGATCACAGAAGCAGAGTTAAGCAAATACTAGTCAAAGAATTCGGAATTCCGCCAGAGAACATAATCTTCATAGAAGCGGAATAAGGTGCCATTATTTTTTCCTTAAATTAAAAATGTTTGGTAATATTCCCTACTGTTC
>JALVUT010000221.1 GCA_027035445.1 Thermococcus sp. | reverse complement strand
CTGTTATTTCGAAGTCCTGCGATGCTGCAGCAGTTCCAGCGGAGTTGTCTAAGCTCTTAGTTATGTATGTTGTTGTTCCATCATCCCAGACGCACTCGAACTTTACTGTGATAATTTCACCAGCACCTGCCGTTACGTGGAGTATTGCATCGAATGAAGAGATTATGCCTGAGAGCGATGTAATCTCTGTTGCAGAGCCATAACTACCTCCGCCAACTGATACTGATAAGCTAGTGTGGAGGAAGGAGTCGGTTGAGTAACCTACATTATACTTTACGATATAATCATCTGCTACTACATGTATCGGAGTTGTTGCAAAAGCACCACGTAGAGAATTACCCGCTATAACTAACTTAGTAATGCTGTGTGTTTTCTGATCTACATATATTCCATAACTGGCTGTATTACCACTCCATATTGTGTTTCCTTGTATAATGAACCCTTCACCATTTGCATAAGGTGTTGATATATTTATACCTGCAGTTCCACCACATTCAATAAGATTTCCTACAATTATGATGTCTTCTAAGCTTATTGTATGCCATTGTGTAACAGTTATACCATTTATGGAGGCTGTAATATAATTGCCTGCTATTACTAAGTGATCATGATCAGCACTCCAAATTGCTTCACGAACGCCCCAAAAGTGATCTCCTATGATGATTTGAGCATCACTTGCAATTTCTATACCATGATTGCAATCGGCTATGATGCATTGCTGAACCATATTATCTGATGCCCATAAACGAATTCCTGTACCCGTATTACTTCCCAACCCACTAACCTTCAGTTTGTAGAATCTCGTATCTGTTCCACCCATAGTATATATGCCATAACCTAAGAAACCATCTATTCGTAGATTCTCAAAAAGACTACCATATGTCCTTAACGCCAAACCAATGTTTGCTTTAGAGTTACAATCTATTCTTAAATTAGCTATGTATAAACCATTCTTCTGATGACCAGATTGAGTGTAGTTTTCAACTGCTAAAACTTCACTAATATCTGCATTTGCTTTTAGTACAGTTTTAGTATGACTCGCTCCAACTATAGCAGTGTTATGTCTTTTAATCAGAAGAGTTTGGTTTATTAGATATTCTCCTTCACTAATAAATATATAACCTCCATAATCTAGTACACTCAGTATCACCTCCGCATCATCCACTCCCGCTTCTCCTTCTGCAATCGTCTTCCCGTACTCGTCCTCAGCCCACACGTCCGTTTCCTGCTTCTTCACTATTGCTGAGTAGTCCCCAAGTGCTCTTCTTGCTCCAGCCACCTTTCCCGAAAAACTACTACCTGCCATTACCACCACCTCACATAACTCATCTTATCCGTATCTGGCGTGTGCACATTTGTATCTCTAATCTCCAAATCCACAATAACTTCTTCCTTTTCGAACATTAAAGCGTAAACAACCACATTACCAGAAGTTGGAGCAGTAGAACAAGACAGCTCGGTAAAAATGTAAGGCACGAGACCCGTTTGTTCTGGGATGAGTGTTAGAAAGTCGGCTTTTCCAGCGGGAACGCTAAACAGGTCTATGTCTGACGCAAATTCAGTTGATTCTACTCTGTTGCCTTTCACCTTGACGACGACCTCTTCGTTGAGGTTGTTTACTACATATATAGTGAGGGGGATTCCCCTCGAAAATAATATCGCCTTAAACATATTTTCAAATTCGCCCATCTAATCACCTCACAGCGGAATAATCATCCCGAAAAGCTCCCTGAAGCTCTCCAGAAACGCTTCTCTGTCGTATATGACGATTGCTTCCTGAGAGTAGCCCAGTATCGTTGCTCCCTTTTCGCCAGCCTGCACTATAATGTATCGTGGGTGGTTCTGCGTGGCGTAAACGGGCAATGGAGTTGCAGGAGTGAAGTTTACCGTGTACGTGTTCGTGTTTTCGTCCCAGTATGAAATCCACGGCCCCGCATCGTTTGGCGTGTCAAATCCGAGTTCGAGAAGGTTTTTCGGGTCTATCGAAGCGGACTTGTACGTTGAAGACTGAGGGTCGTACCACTTCAGAATGAAAGTCGCCTCACCGGTAACGCTTATCGAGAATGAGTACAGCCAGCCCGGTTCTCTAACCTGTTCGAGTTGATACTGCTGATTGGGCGAGATGACTATGGGTCTGTCGAGGTCCTTTGCGAAGTCTCTCCAACCACGCAACAGGGGAA
>JALVUT010000220.1 GCA_027035445.1 Thermococcus sp. | reverse complement strand
CAACCACCACAACAACCAGCAGCCCAAGCGGAGGCCATGCCGCTACCTACGTGGCAATAATTATCATCATCGCAATAATAATCGGCGCCGCCTGGTACTTCACCAGAAAGTGAGGCCCTTGGCCTCCAAACTTTTGTTTGTTTCTTATTTTATGTTAATTTGACTCGATTATGGGGCTTTTCTTGGCATGTACCTGTGAATGAACATATGTGTGCGCATGTGCACGACTGGGGAAAACTATTTAAACTTTAACTTTCACGTAAAACCTGAGCCTTTACGAGCACCCTATTAAGACACATTGGAGGGGTTAAAATGGCAATGGGTTTCGGCAGGTACGTGTCGTACAGAGTTGTGAACGCGGTGATTATCCTCTTCCTCGCCGTGCTTCTTATGTCGGCCCTATTCACGAAGCTGGCAACAATACAGCTGAACACGCAGGTGAACTCGGAAGTTCAGATGTGGGTTCAGAACTACTTCAAGACGCACCACCAAGCTCCGAGCAAGGAACTTATCCTGCAGTACAAGGCGGAGAGAATGCACTACTACGGTCTGGACAAACCTTACTGGGAACGGGCATGGATGTACACTATTGACACCTTCTTCGTCAAATGGGGGAATTCCATTCAACCGGTCTTTGGAACCCATAGCGTTACGAGTCAGATAAAAACCGCGTTAGCAAGGACTGTCCTATTGTTCACGACAGCTCAGATAATCATTATCCTTATCGGGCTGGCCCTTGGCGTTAAAAGTGCCCAAAAGCCGGGGAGCCTTCTTGACAGAACCGTATCGATACTGGCAATGTTCACCACAAGTTTGCCCATGTGGTGGCTGGGGATGCTGATGATACTCCTCTTTGTCGTCTCCCTGGGATGGCTTCCAATTACACTTTACTCCCAAACGGCAGTCTCAGGATGGGTGAACATACTGAAGAAAATGAGCCTGCCGGTTCTGACGATAGTGTTTGTCTCCTTCGGCGGCTGGTCGTGGATCATCAGAAACATCATGATAGGTACCATGCAGGAGGATTTCATCATGGTCGCTAGGGCAAAGGGTGTCCCTGAGAGAAAGGTCATCTACGGTCACGCCCTCAGGGCCGCGGCCCCCCCAATAGTCACCATGATCATCTTCGCCATGATAGGTTCCCTGAGCGGTGCAATAATCACGGAGATCGTCTTTAACTGGCCCGGAATGGGACGTCTCTACTGGGAGGCCATTCAGCTCAACGCGGTCAGAACGATGATGGCACTCAACTACATGTTCGCCTTCCTGATAGTGTTCTCAATGGTGCTGGCAGACGTACTCTACGGCTACCTTGACCCGCGTGTCAGGGTCGGTGCTTCTGCGAGGTCATGAGGTGGTGAGAAATGAGATGGGTTGACTTTAAGGACAGCGTCCGGAGGTTTTGGGACGACTACAAGCACCAGAAGGCAGGTATGGTTGGAATATCCATGCTTATAATCCTGGTCTTCTTGGCATTCGCCGCCCCAATACTCACCAGTCCAAGCATACCGAAGGAATGGCAGACGGGTCAGGCTTGGATTACAAACCCCAAGAACGCCCCTCCCTCATGGGAGAACCACTTCAGCAGCGTCACAAAGGCCCCTCAGAAGCTCTTTACGATTCACAACATGAACGTCAAAACGGAGAAGAACGGTACGACCAACGTGTACCTACTCACCTTTAATTACAAAATGAAGTACAAAGTGCCGCCCAAGGACATAGCCATAATCGGTCTGACTTCCAACGCGTCCCGTCCCCAGGATACCCCCAAGGTTTCGATAGTTGTCCAGAGACCACCGGAGTCAGGTGTTAAGTACGAGACAGTACCGATCCTTAGTGACGCCCAGCTCCCGAACAGCGGGGCACTCCAGCTTGCCTATACACCACAGGTGAAGTCGCTGCTGTTCTACTGGCTCTACAGGAACGGGGTTTACCGGCTTCCGATGGGGATACCTCAGGGGGTATCCCTTGAGATGAAGCTCATGTACTTGAACCAGCAGCTTCAGATGAACAACACACTCTACAGCTACTATCAGAGCGCCGATCCCATGAAGATACTCTTCGGCCAGATAACCAATGGGAAGGGCAGGTTGCTGCCCCTTGAGAAGGTAATCTACGATACCCAGGGGCTCGAGGGAACCTACAGGTTCACGGTTAAGATAACCGCACCCTCCTACGTTAAGG
>JALVUT010000219.1 GCA_027035445.1 Thermococcus sp. | reverse complement strand
ACAGCATCAAATTAACAGTCTCACTCCTGGATGCGTTCCACGTTGTGATCAGGGGACGGATACCCAACGTCACCATCCGCGATCTCTCGGGGAACGTCGTCTACACGGGGCCGATTCCGCGCAATGGCTACGTCTACTCAGTAATAAGCATCCAAAACCTCGAAGACCCCATGTACTCGGCCATGACGGGGGGCAGGTACCACCGCTCGGTAAGGGCATGTGACTACGCGTTCCCCGGTTTCACCCCACCCTTCACCACGGCCAACGGCTCCGGTGTCACAAATTACACCAGGGTAGTGGGTCTCTTTGGAAAGGACCTCCAGTACAACGCAACGTACATCTGGGCCCCAACCGAGGGGTACATAACCAACCTGACGATCGACGGCTCACCGGTGACCACGGACAGGATTATACTGAAGGACGATGACATGGGCGTGATGGCCTTCAACAGTACCTCCTCCGGCACCAGCGGAGGGACGGGCGGCTGGTGCTATCCCTCACTTGGGTATAGAGTGAACTTCACGATAAGTGGGGGGAGTCTCACCAACTACGACGGGTATCAGATACCGGTAGTGATAACCAACCCGGAGATCCTTGGCAAAACGTACTACACCGGGGACAATGCCTCAATCAGGATTGTCGAGAGGGGAACATGCACTCAAGTTCCATTCTGGATCGAGTACTGGAGTTCCACAAAAGCCATAGTATGGATACGGGCAACAGCTTCAACGGAATACACCCTGTACTTTGGAGATGACCCGACCTATGCAACCAGAGGGAACGGAACCAGTGTTTTTGAGTGGTTCCATGGCACGGAGGAGATAATCCAAGATGGCAAATATAAGTCCTTTGATCTGAGTTCGCTGGATCTAAGCGGAAGCATAGCGATAGACTTCCGGGCAAAACCCAGCATACCAAGCACCAACGAGGTCTGGGACAGTGGGATTTATGTCAGCACCACCGACGCAAACGGGAACCCACAGTGGATATACTTCATTGACGATACCAAATACCTGTCGGATTCACTGGAGGTCTGGGATGAATATTATATCCTATGGTGGTTTTTCTGGATAAGGGTGACAGGACCCTCAACCCATGATGGTGCAAGGGGAGACACGGATTTCCACACCTACGAGGCGGTAATAAAGCCCAATATAAACGGGGCATACGTAAATTTCCTTGATTACGGGACCGACTACACCGGCTTTCCAACACCGGTAAGGGAGAACCTAGACGATGGGTACCTACGGCACTACCAGCCTCCCCTTGAATATCTATACCTGGTAAACCTCGAATACAACAAGAGAAGAAATAACAACAACGCCATATTCAAATGGGTATTCATACGGAGATACATACAGAGCCTGCCCACAGTGACGTTTGGGGGAATCGAGGAATACACCCCGCCCACCACCACTTCCCAAACGGAAACAGCGGCAAGGGTCTATGACCTCCAGCCTTTCATCAACTGCCTTCAGGACAACCGCTACTTCGCGATACCCGGGGGCTGGTCGTTCTTCGAGCGCCTGGAGGGGAGTAACCAGAACCACAATGCATACGTTGCACTGGCACACTCAATGCAGGACGCCCTCGGGTACAAGTATGGGAACAGTTACTACCCCATCGGCCTCGTCAGCTTCATGATACCCAGCGCAAATTACGATGAGAAGCTCTTCAACCTGTTTAACACCCTGGGCATCACCCTGGACAATGAGAGCAGCGCCGACTACTACTTCCTGCCCCATTACTTCTTAAACTCCCCAAAAATCCCAGGATATCATGTCTGGGGGATATCCTACGGCACTTATTCTGGTGGGGATCTCTCGACCATACCATTTTACATAGATGAAAGGACAGCAGAGGAAATATTCGGCATATATGGGTCAAAGGATCTAACGGTGAGGTGAAATCATGTCCATTGGAGACGTTCTGTACAGGATGGGTGAGGCGGTAGACTCAGGTCTTGGGTGGCTCCGGGGGTTGGTTCTCCCGGCACCTTCAAAAAACCCCCCCTCTTTCAGATACCTGAGGCGTTTAATAAGAAGGAACCTGACCGTCCACGAGTTCCTGAGCCTAACGCTACAGCTTGCGTTTGTTTCCTACCTGGTGGTAAACCTGATTCTCCTGCTCCTGAGGCTGGATGTGCTCTGGATCCTCCTGATCGCTCCCCCGTACTTCCTGTACATCAGATAC
>JALVUT010000218.1 GCA_027035445.1 Thermococcus sp. | reverse complement strand
TTCGGTATCTCGACTCCAATGAAGTGATAGATAAAATCAGACCAAAATGGGATTGAAAGGGAATCCACAGGGCGTTTAACTCATCGACAAGTCTCCTGATAAAATCAGACCAAAATGGGATTGAAAGCTTTCTATTAGCTTCGGTATCTCGACTCCAATGAAGTGATAGATAAAATCAGACCAAAATGGGATTGAAAGGGAATCCACAGGGCGTTTAACTCATCGACAAGTCTCCTGATAAAATCAGACCAAAATGGGATTGAAAGCTTTCTATTAGCTTCGGTATCTCGACTCCAATGAAGTGATAGATAAAATCAGACCAAAATGGGATTGAAAGGGAATCCACAGGGCGTTTAACTCATCGACAAGTCTCCTGATAAAATCAGACCAAAATGGGATTGAAAGTGTTCTTAGCTGTTGCTGCAAGTGCTATGCGTGAGTAAGATAAAATCAGACCAAAATGGGATTGAAAGACTATTGCTTGAGTGTACGTCATCGCCCACCAATCTGCGATAAAATCAGACCAAAATGGGATTGAAAGTGGGTGTGCGTTGCTACAATCGACTACGAAGAGATTCCTGATAAAATCAGACCAAAATGGGATTGAAAGGCTTTATTCTCGGTTTTAACAACATGTTCAATTCGGGACAGATAAAATCAGACCAAAATGGGATTGAAAGGAAGACGATGAGTGATGAGAAAACGAGGGAACTGCGATAAAATCAGACCAAAATGGGATTGAAAGATTTCTCTGCTCGTTTCTGACTATTCCTTCTGAATAAGCGATAAAATCAGACCAAAATGGGATTGAAAGTCCCACCTGCCGGCCTGATAGTCTGGCGAGTACTCGTGATAAAATCAGACCAAAATGGGATTGAAAGTAACCTTCGACTCGAACTTCTGAATCACTTTGTGCCTGATAAAATCAGACCAAAATGGGATTGAAAGTCAAAACAGGAGACACTCACTTTTACTACGAAGACAGATAAAATCAGACCAAAATGGGATTGAAAGCGAATAACTTTGGAAACGAAAGACGGAGATCCAGTAAAGATAAAATCAGACCAAAATGGGATTGAAAGGAGGAAATGAAGCAAATCTTCGAAAGCAATGGCTGTGGATAAAATCAGACCAAAATGGGATTGAAAGTCATCTTTTCCTCGACCGTTCCCTCAGCGAGCAGGGATAAAATCAGACCAAAATGGGATTGAAAGCGAATTCGTAGTATATTTTCGGTTGTCTAACGTATGACGATAAGATAAAATCAGACCAAAATGGGATTGAAAGCTTTACAATTTCATCAACATCAAGAGGTAGTGATTTCCGATAAAATCAGACCAAAATGGGATTGAAAGTTCTGTACGAAGCGTACAAACGACTCGACGAATTCCCGGATAAAATCAGACCAAAATGGGATTGAAAGCGAAAACGCAGTAGATAAAGCACTTGATGTGGCAGAGCAGGATAAAATCAGACCAAAATGGGATTGAAAGTTCTCTGAAGTTCTTGAGGGCTATAAAGTATTCCTTGCGATAAAATCAGACCAAAATGGGATTGAAAGAAAGAACGACTTTAGAAAAGGTATTGGTGAACCGTACGGGATAAAATCAGACCAAAATGGGATTGAAAGCGACCTGCTCTACTGTGAGAACAACAAGCTCGTCGTGGATAAAATCAGACCAAAATGGGATTGAAAGGGGTTAAGGTGGAGCAGGAGGTTGTTGGAGAGGTTGCGATAAAATCAGACCAAAATGGGATTGAAAGAGAACGCCTTTATGCGGTCGTGTTTCTGGTTCGGGACGTAGTTTAGATAAAATCAGACCAAAATGGGATTGAAAGGGTAGAGAAGTGAACTGAGAAGCGTCAACTCCGAAGTAGATAAAATCAGACCAAAATGGGATTGAAAGTACAGAGACTACCCGGTTCCCGACACTGAAGAGTTCAGGATAAAATCAGACCAAAATGGGATTGAAAGTTCTCGACATCGCTTCCGTATTCGAGCCTGACGACGGGGATAAAATCAGACCAAAATGGGATTGAAAGAGATGGTGTGGGACAGCGTGTCGGGAGAGTCGTACGATAAAATCAGACCAAAATGGGATTGAAAGGTTATCATTAACGGGTGCAAGTACACGGCTCTTGCAGACAGATAAAATCAGACCAAAATGGGATTGAAAGAGACTCATAGTTACGTTTATTTTACC
>JALVUT010000217.1 GCA_027035445.1 Thermococcus sp. | reverse complement strand
TCCGAAATTGAGCATCCTCCCTTCAAGTGCGGCGTTGACACAGAGGCAAAGGTCTCTGATGTAAAGGCCGTCGTGAAGGAGAGTAGCGCCCAGGTCTCCCCCAGTGAGACGTTGGCAGGAATTCCCAAAGCCGAGGTCAGCTCCTCGACCGTTAAGGCAGTTTACCTCCCATCCTGTGAACCCACCACTATAACCTCAACCGCCAGCGGGACGACAGCGTCCAGCTCATCGTCGGCTCCCTCATCCATAACAACGGCCCCGATCCACCTCCCCTCGGTATCCTCTTCCGAATCTCCGCGGTCTTCTTCAAGCAGTTCTCCGGGTGGCTCCACCACTAAAAAAGGCCGCGGCATCTGCGGGCCCGCCGCGCTCATAGGCCTCGTCATTGTCCCGCTCTTCCTCCGCAGGAAACGCCGCTGAGCGGCTTCCTTTTCCATCCTTTTCGATATCCATTTAAATGGTGCTCACCAACTATTCAAGGGTGATGGAAGTGACGAGGAAGCTCTACTACGAGGACGCCTATATGAAGGAGGCCAAAGCGAAGGTCTTGGAGGTCAGGGAGAACGCCCTCCTGCTCGACGGGACTATCTTCTACCCGACCGGCGGCGGCCAGCCCCACGACAGGGGGACGATAAACGGTGTTGAGGTTCTTGACGTCTACAAGGACGAAAAAGGGGACGTCTGGCACGTCGTTGCTGAGCCCGAGAAGTTCAGGCCCGGCGATGAGGTCGAGCTCAGAATAGACTGGGACTACCGCTACAGGCTCATGAGGATTCACAGTGCGATGCATCTTTTAGAGCACGTTCTTAACGAGGTCCTCCCCGGTGAGTGGGAGCTCTACGGTAGCGGGATGAGCGCCGAGAAGGGCCGCTATGACATAACGTATCCTGAGAACGTCAACCAGTACAAGGAACAGATCATCGAGGCCTTCAACCGCTACGTTGACGAGGGGGGTGAGATGAAGATATGGTGGGAGGGGAAAACCCGCTACACCCAGATAAGGGACTTCGAGGTGATCCCCTGCGGCGGGACTCACGTTAGGGACATAAAGGAGATAGGGCATTTAAAGAAGCTCAAGCGCTCCAGCCTCGGAAGGGGAAAGCAGAGGCTTGAGATGTGGCTTGAGGGCTGATCTGTCCTTCATTTTTTGATAGGGTTATCCACGGAAACCCTGAGCCCATATTCCTCAGGGCGGAGGGACTTTATGACCGTAAGGACCAGGCAGTTCTGTGTGAACTCCGTACTCAGCACCCTGCTCGCGTGCTCCCTGAGTTCCTTTAGGGACCTCTCCCCCAAGAGTTCTCTGTTTATCATGTACATCGTTACCCTCCCCTCATCTCCAAGATGGGGCCGGATTAGGTAGCCGAATATTCTCTCCATCCCTCTAGGGTCGTTTTCATGGCTTCCGAGCACCTTGTCAAACCCAAGAATCACCCTGAACTCCTGTTCCCTTCCAAGCTTTTGGAGCATTTCCTCATACCTCTTTCTTCGTATAGGTGGCTCTTCGGTGAGTTCTATCCTCCCCACGACATTGCCGGTGTTCAGTACCCCTCCAAGCTTTATCACCTTGGTTCTGTCGATGATGTCGGTATCCAGTCCGGAGAGCCTGATGTGGGTTCTGAAAACGTGGAGCTGGTCGAGTTCGTCAACGATGATGAACTGCCTTCCCGCTCCCTCAAGCCCCCTCAGAATCGAATGGAAGAGCAGGTGGGCGGGCTTCTCAGACCGGTACTCAATTACAACGTCCTCTCCCTTATTCAACCCTTCCAGAAAAGTCATCAACGGGATGGTTTGATCCGCGGTCATGATACCCCCTCCTTTATTCCTGTTCAAACTGGAGAAAATAAAAAGGTTTTCATTACTCCGAACTTGTACGCGGGGGATTTGAGTACTCCTTGGCAAGGTTAGTCCACGGACACATATGATAACACTCTGCAGGTCGATTATCCGCGGTATCGATTTAAGGAATTTTAACATCCATGGAAAACTGGAAGAATTGAGAAATGGATCTCAGCGATCATCCTAGGGGTTCACTCGGAGCTGCAGCTTTGATGTGGGATATAAAGGGAAGGAGCGATCAAAACATTAGCGCCCCCGGTTTCTCCTCCCTCAGTCCGATATTATGGTCGTACCCCATGTCGATGCCAAAAACGCCGAATCTCGTGTAAAGGTCTTCGTTGTGCACCCTGTTTTCGTTTAGCACCCA
>JALVUT010000216.1 GCA_027035445.1 Thermococcus sp. | reverse complement strand
ACCGAAGATCCTCGTAGTACTTCAGTTCCTCAAGTGCACGCTTCATACTCAGGGGGATGTCCAGCAGGTGAAGTGCGGTTTCATCCGCTTTAAACTCCCTGTTTTTCATGAAATTCACCCTGCGTTCTTCGTAGAGTATATAGAATACCAGCGAAAGCATGCCGATTGCGAAGTTATCTGAGAGTAGAAACGTCAGGATAACAGCTCCTATCGAGAAATAACGCCCATAAACAACCAGCGGGAACATCATAGTGTCCCTGTTCTTTATATGGCCTATCTCATGGGCCATAACCGCGAGTATCTCCTCCCTCTCAAGCACCTCAAAGAGCCCCATGGAGAGAACCACTGTGCGTCCGTAAGAAAACGCGTTGGGGATGTAATCATCTAAGATTAGCAGTTCAGGAGGTTTAAGGCCTGCCCTCTTAGAGAGCTTTTCAAGACCCTCCTTGAGCCATGAAAACTCCTCCCCTTCTGGTAGGATGTATCTTCCGCTGGGACCCTTACGGTTTACCCTCACGTATATGGCCGCAAGCAGGGCTAACGATCCAACAGTTGCGATCAGACCCAGGTTCCCTTTCACCCCCAGTAAAATTAACACCTGGAGGATCAGGAAAAGCAGTGGCATGGGTATCACTTCTTTATCTTGGCTAGGTAGGCGTAGGTAGCCTCCTTAAAGTTGCTCATCAGGGCATCGAATATGCTCTTAACCACTTTCTCCTCGAACTCCTCCCTCGTTGTGGTTATGGAGTACACATACCTGATGCCCCCTCTTCCGTGATCTATGTGTCTTGTTAGGAGGCCGCGCTCGCAGAGGCGGTTCATCAGAATGCTTACCGTGGAGCGTCTCATGTCGGGATGAGATTCTTTCATCTGCTCGTATATTTCTCCGGCGGTTGAAGTCCCGGCCTGCCACATATACTCCATTATCTCCGCCTCAAGGGGGGGAAGAACTGCCTTCATGCCCTCCTCGGTGAGTTTGAATTCTTGGGGCTCCATCGTATCACCTTCATGATACGTTGGTCGGGGCAGGATAAAAAGTTTTTGTGCTAGGATCATGATTAAATTTTTAAATCTTGGTCTTGATTAAGTATGCACATGGGCCGGTAGTTTAGCCAGGAGAGAACGTCGCCCTCCGGAGGCGAAGGTCGCGGGTTCAAATCCCGCCCGGCCCGCCAGATTTTCCATCGCGAAAAAGAGACCCCTTTGAGAGCACATCATCACAAGGCACTCCTTGTGACCATTCGGAACCCCCTTATAATCCGGTTTTATTAACTATGTCCAGTATTGTTATTCAGCGTTGTGGTAGGGTTCCAGGGTTAACCGTTACGTATTGGATTCACCTTCTAATTAACCACTTTGCATACGAAAAATTTATATTCTGATGAGAGCCTATTAATCCTTTGATGACGGGTACGGTGCCCTGATGTTTAATTAAGAACTTAGGTGAATTGTGATGAACGAGCCGAAAACGACCATCTTGGTGTTACTCTTGGTGGGCCTGATGTTCGGTCTGGTGGCTGCCAGTCCGATACCTCACAAAGGATCCACAGGGATGCAGAACGTCCCAAGAAGTGTTCCCAAGAACTACGGTCTGCTAACTCCCAAGCTTTTCCAGGAGGTTCAGGGGATGAACCCTGACAGGAACATCAGCACGATTATAATGTTCGACAATCAGGCTGATAAGCGGAATGCAATTCCACTTCTCAAGTTCCTTGGGGCAAAGATAAAGTACGATTACCACGCCATCCCGGGTCTGGCCGTTGAAATACCGGTCAAGTACCTCCTGGTTCTTGCGGGTCTCTCCGATACTGGGGCAATCGGCGGCCTTGACGTTCAGGGAATTCAGTTTATCCAAGACGACTACAAGATACAGGCCGAGGTTGACCTCGAGGGCCTCGACGAATCAGATGCCCAGATTTCCGCCCCAGAGGTCTGGAACGTGGGTTACAACGGGAGCGGCATAACGGTGGCTGTTGTGGATACCGGAATCGATGCTTCCCATCCTGACCTTCAGGGCAAGGTCATAGGCTGGAAGGACTTCGTCAACAACAGGACCACTCCCTACGACGATCAGGGACACGGAACTCACGTTTCGGGTATAATAGCCGGAACCGGTGCAGCCAGCGACGGCAAGTACAAGGGTGTTGCGCCCGGTGCCAAGCTCGTCGGTGTCAAGGTTCTCGGCTCGGATGGAAGTGGCTCCGTTTCGACTA
>JALVUT010000215.1 GCA_027035445.1 Thermococcus sp. | reverse complement strand
CCATTTCAAGGGAGGACAACGGGAGGATAGAGTCCACTATAACCCCGAAGTCACCCATTCCCATCCTGTTGCGCATTATCTCGAAGGCCAGACTCCACCCGTAGGAGTACGCATCGTAGAGGATGAGAAGGTTGCTATCCTCCAGAAGGCCCCCTCCGAGGGCATCATCGAGAATCGCTATTCCCGTCGTTAGGATCTCCACCAATCTCACCTAAAAGTTTTATATATGGCAGGTATATTTAACCTTATCCCAACCCCTGGAGGTTTTCACGCTTGAACCCAAAAACGACGTGTTATTCTGAAGTTCAGAAAGACTCCACGCTATAAATAGGGGTAACCCCATCCATAATGGTGATGAAAATGGAAGACGTGAGGGAACTTAAGGATGTCCTTGAGCGGGTTGAGGAGAGGATCATAGCGGCAGGAAAGGTCTACTCCGCCATGAATTTCGCTTTCTGGCTCACCGTGATGACGGTTTACTATGTGCTGGAGGGAGCTGTAAACATGAGGGGTAAGGCGTCCGCCGTCTACTGGGGTGGTGCCATACTCCTTGGAATTCCCCTGACCATCCGAATATGGAGAAGGCTCGAACGGCTCTGCGCAACGTTCCACCCGGGAGCAAGGAGGGCCGGAAGGGGGATCGCAACCCAGATAGCTCTCGCCTGGATCCTCGGAAGTGTAATCGGGTTCTTCATCATACCATCGATGGCCTCCGTAGGCGTCAGCCCCGATGCGAGGTTTGCCACGGGATTACTCAGTTTCATCAGCATTGCCATCCTCAGTCAGTGGCTCCTCACAACAGCCGGCAGGGGAGAATTCGAGATGATCCCGGCCTTCCTCCTTCCCGCCCTCGCGATACCCGTGGTGTGGCACATGGAGTCCGGGGCCATCATCTGGGCCGGCTTCGTGATAGCAACAGGCTTCAGCGTCACCATCCTGTGGTACATCTACTCAGCCTTTAAAGCGATAGCGCGGTGATAAGATGGAACCCCTGCGGGAGCTGACAAAGAAGCACCCCCTCGGCAACCCAACGAGACTGGCAGTTATGCTCTACCTCCTGCCGAGGGGGAGGGTTCTATTTAAAGACCTCCTGAGTGTACTGAGGGTGACGCCCGGTAACCTCGACTCCCATTTGAAGGCTCTAGAAAGGGCCGGTTACGTCAGGGTCTACAAGGTCTTTGCCGACAGGCCCCGGACGGCAGTGGAGATAACCGACGAAGGGGCAGAAAAGACGGGGGAGTATCTCCGGGCACTTAAAACAGTTCTGGAGGTTGTTTAACCTTCCGTACGGCGCTTCCTGGAGTTTCTTTCCTCCAGAGCTTTCCTTCGAAGTTCCTTGACCCTCTCAATGCGGTATTCCTCCACAAGATGGAGCATTCTCTTTGCCTCACGCTCACGATCCTCTCTCTCCCACCTGTCTAAGAGTTTTCTAATGGCACCTTCAAGGATCTCCCTCTCAACGACCGCAAACTCGTCGACCCTTTTGACGTCGAGCTCGCCAGCCGTGAAAAACGGTATGTGCTCCTCCCGGAGAACCATCCTAACGGGTTCTGGAAGAGGCTTCTCGGTTATGAGCGCACGTATCTTCCTTTCCACCAGCTCCTCCGCTATCCCTCTACCTGCCCCCGCTGGATTGATCACGAAGAGGACGTCCCCCCGCTTTATCCCGATATCCCGTTTCAGCCTCTCAAGTTCACGCCAGCTCAAAACATCCATGACCTTCAGGGGGACGGCGGATCCCCTTATCTCGACCACGTTCATCCTCTTCACCTGAACTAAGTCTCTGCTGAGGCGCTCAATTACGGCTTTGGCCTCCCTGAGTTCCTTCTCAAGAACCTCTATACGCTTCACCTTGGCCTCGAGCTCCCTCTCACGGAGGATCTGTTTCCTGACCTTCTCGTCGTAGTCCGCTATCCTGCGCTCAAGTTTTCCTATTGTCCCCCTCTGCTCCCTGATAGTTCCCCTTAGATCCCGGTTCTCCTTCTCAAGGAGTTCAACCTGTCGCTCGAGCTCTCTTATACGTTTTAAATAGGGGCCAACATCAATGGCAGGCCTCTCAACAGGTTTCTCCCCCTCAGTCTTCGGCCTCTCCCGAACGGTGGCCCTCTGCATGGCCTCACCAAGGTTGTATCCCTGGATAACGAGGGCCTTTATCTCTTCGGCCTTCCCAGTAAGGCCGGCCTCACGGAGTTTAGCATCAACATGCTCCAGTTTGGGTTTT
>JALVUT010000214.1 GCA_027035445.1 Thermococcus sp. | reverse complement strand
TTATATACTGACCGCACAAATGGAGGTCGACGACGAAAGCCCCGTAAAGGAGTGATAAGAAAACGTTATATAGCGAAACAGAGGAAAATTACTAGTTGATAAAATCAGACCATAGTGGGATTGAAAGCATGGATATATAATATAGTTTTGTTTCAATCTGAATGGGATAAAATCAGACCATAGTGGGATTGAAAGCATGTCTCAGTGCAATCGCATTCATCCTTGGTCCCAGATAAAATCAGACCATAGTGGGATTGAAAGTACCTCATCCTCCTCCTCCTGCTTACTCACGAGAGCGAGATAAAATCAGACCATAGTGGGATTGAAAGAAATAAATGCAGTTATTGACCAAACGCATAAAACGTCAGATAAAATCAGACCATAGTGGGATTGAAAGACGTAATAGCGGAGAAGATACCAGCTCTCAGAGAGGCTATGGATAAAATCAGACCATAGTGGGATTGAAAGCAGCTCCAATAATCGCAGCGGGAATTGCGAACATCGTTAGATAAAATCAGACCATAGTGGGATTGAAAGACAACCTCCTGCTCCACCTTAACCCGGGCTACCTGCCCGATAAAATCAGACCATAGTGGGATTGAAAGGTTGCAAGCTCTTTCACATTTACGACCTCTTCCATTTTTGATAAAATCAGACCATAGTGGGATTGAAAGTGTAGTTGCATTAAGCGTTGCGACGGGATTCGTAATTAGATAAAATCAGACCATAGTGGGATTGAAAGACACAATTATCAAATCAAATTCGAGCTTTTCTTTTTTTGATAAAATCAGACCATAGTGGGATTGAAAGCGTTTTTACCTCTGATATTTCTTTCCAGATTGCTTCAGATAAAATCAGACCATAGTGGGATTGAAAGTATTTTTCTACTACTTTTGGATGAAATACATCTCTGACGATAAAATCAGACCATAGTGGGATTGAAAGGAAGAGACTTATAGACGGGCTGGTTGAAGCAATAAGAAGATAAAATCAGACCATAGTGGGATTGAAAGGATACTTGGTTAACTCTGGTTTTGCTCGGATATAATCAAGATAAAATCAGACCATAGTGGGATTGAAAGCGGGGTTCTCTTCTGGAGTCTTTACGAAGCGTGGAAAGGATAAAATCAGACCATAGTGGGATTGAAAGCTCTTTTCCATACCCCTCCTCCGCTGTTATCAAATGCAGATAAAATCAGACCATAGTGGGATTGAAAGAGAGGGCGGGGCTTAATCCCCGCCCGGTTAAGGGGGATAAAATCAGACCATAGTGGGATTGAAAGCCTTAGGGTGGACCAGGTCCACGAAAAGGTGGACCACCGATAAAATCAGACCATAGTGGGATTGAAAGGAAACGCATCATAATAGACGCCGAAAAGTTTGCTAAGGAGAAACAGATACCCTGGATAAAATCAGACCATAGTGGGATTGAAAGCTACTACTCTTAACGCTATAAGAGTTGATGTTATCGTAGATAAAATCAGACCATAGTGGGATTGAAAGATCATAGAGACGATGATGAACCTCATGATTACGTTCTAGATAAAATCAGACCATAGTGGGATTGAAAGGCAAGTCCAGACACAGTAGCTGTTGCGTATGTGCCGTGGATAAAATCAGACCATAGTGGGATTGAAAGCTTCTTATTCGCAGCATATTTCAGGAAGCCTATCATAGGATAAAATCAGACCATAGTGGGATTGAAAGATGTATGCGTCGAAGCTAATACCCTCCCATCCCTTTGGGATAAAATCAGACCATAGTGGGATTGAAAGCGTCTGGAACTTCAGCGTTGTGTCTTCGTTTACCACGTAGCTGATAAAATCAGACCATAGTGGGATTGAAAGGCCGACCCACTCTTCGTTGTCGGTGAACATGATAAGGTAGTCCACCGATAAAATCAGACCATAGTGGGATTGAAAGCTCTGGCAAACATGAGAGTGTCGTTGAACCTTACGTGCGATAAAATCAGACCATAGTGGGATTGAAAGCCTACTAACTACTACGCTGCAATACCTCAAGCGATATGATAAAATCAGACCATAGTGGGATTGAAAGGAGGCACCCGGAGTTTCGTTTTGTTGCGCATTGTTTAAGATAAAATCAGACCATAGTGGGATTGAAAGGGGCTAGTGTCGTCAAAGGCAAGGCGCAACTGGCAGGGATAAAATCAGACCATAGTGGGATTGAAAGTGTAATTGTCATATTCACTTCTGGTTATATA
>JALVUT010000213.1 GCA_027035445.1 Thermococcus sp. | reverse complement strand
CCCTGCTGGGAACACCACAAACACACCATTAGGGGCTGTCTTCATGGTAAGCCTTATGTTTCCAAACGTAAAAAGATTTCGCCCAAAGCCTTTTGAGGTTTCCATGAGAATTATCGCAGGTGATACTATGGAGCTTGAGGGTAAAGTTGCCCTTGTTACGGGTTCTGCTAGGGGAATCGGCAGGGCAATAGCAGTTGAACTTGCAAAAAGGGGGGCGGAGGTAGTTATAAACTACGCACACAGCGAGGCAGAGGCCAGAAAAACAGAAAAGCTCTGCCGGGAGTACGGTGCTAGGACCCTTCTGGTGAAGGCTGACGTGGCAAACCGGGAGGAAGTCAGAGCAATGGTTGAGCGGATACTCGAACGGTTTGGAAGGATAGACATCCTCGTCAACAACGCCGGAATCTTAGGGCAGGCCAGGAAACCGCTCGATGTTACCGATGAGGACTGGGATGCCGTTCTGAGTGTGAACCTGAAGGGGGCTTTCATAGTCACGCAGGAGGTTCTCCGCCACATGAAAAAGGGCAAGATAGTCAACATCGCTTCCATAGCCGGCAAGGACGGCGGGACGGTTGGTCCCCACTACGCTGCCTCTAAGGGGGGCCTCATAGCGCTAACGTTCAATCTGGCCAGGCAGCTGGCCCCGGATATCCTGGTAAACGCGGTGGCCCCGGGTCCGGTCGCCACTGGGATGATAGATGGAGCGACTAAGGAGCGGCTTAGAAAGCTTTCCCTGACGGGTGAGATAGCCAGGCCTGAAGATATAGCTCATGCTGTGATGTTTCTCCTTGAAAACGACCACGTAACAGGGGAACTCGTTGACGTTAACGGGGGCAGGCTTATGGATTGAGGTGAACTCTCTAAAAGGTGCATCGCCTGTTATTGTACACTCTTTTATGTACACACCATAACATTTTTAATTTTGTGCTAACAAACAGGGGATGAAAGGAACACTTGGAGGTGAGTGGGGAATGGGAAATGTTGGGAGGGTCTGGAACAGTTTGAAACCGGGGGAGACAGTAATAATCGAGCATGATTCCCTGACCTCCCCAGCTCTGGGCCTTTACCATGCAGTGAAATGGGCCAGGGAGAAAGGTTACAGAGTTGTGGTTGATGATATACTGGACACCCTATATCTCTACAGGGTTCATCTGAAACTGGCAGGTTTTAATGTGGATGTTTTTGATGATGTTGAGACAATCAAGGAAGGCGGCCTTCAGAATGTCGGGAAGGTTGTAGCGCATCTTCAGCTTAAGCAGTACGCTATAAGACAGGCTGAATACAAGCGCGTTTTTGATCCCCTTCTCTCGGGGGGGGGGCGATAGTTAACCCCGTCCTGGGGATTGAAAGGCTATTCTTGATTTCGAACCTGAGGGAAAGCATGAACACCCTAAACGCGATTCTGCGTTATACTGGGGATGACCGTAGGATTGCACTTTATTTTGTTAACATGGATTTACTAAAATTTGGTGGTCCCTACATCCTGCCGCTGCTTGAGGAGATTGCGACCACGGTGGTAAAGATAACCAAAGACGGGAGACACCTCAAACTATCCGTTGTAAAGTCTGTAAATAATGAACTCAACGGAATAGAAATAGTGCTCCTCCAGAGCAGGGGAGTACCCGTTAAAAACCGGGATCAATAAGGCTTTTTAACCTTCTCCTCAATATTTTTCTGGTGCTCTATGAAAGTTCTTTGGGAACGTGAAGTGTCCACGGATGGAATTGTGGTCTCCCCAAGACCCGTCTGGAAATGCAGGACATGTCCCATGTACGGAAAGAGGCCCAGCTGTCCACCCTATGCCCCGGGATGGAGGGAAGCAGGGGACTGGGTGCGTTCGTTCAGCAGGGCACTCCTGATAAAGTTCTGGGTAGACATGGAACATTTTGAGGATGAAAAGAGGGCTATCATCAGGTATCTGCTCAAACGTGAGGAAGAACTCTTCAAAGCGGGCAAACCATACGCCATGGCTCTGTTCCCGGGCTCATGCAACCTCTGTAATGACTGTCCCTTCGAGCGGGGAGGAGCCTGCAGAATGCCAACGAAGGTCAGACCGAGCATCGACGCGATTGGGATAGAGGTTACCTCCATTGTGGAACTCAACTTCTCCGAAAGTGTTTTGTACGGGATGGTGTTAGTTGAATAGGAATCTACCTGTCCAGGGGGCGTCATATGGTCAAAATCGCTTACGTTGCACTTTTGGGGCGTTCCGAGTGGGCGCTGGTGAAC
>JALVUT010000212.1 GCA_027035445.1 Thermococcus sp. | reverse complement strand
GCCTGAGGTACACGAAGGTTGAGGAGGTTGTCGGAAGGATAGCCGTTGACACGGTCATCCACAAACACCTTATGGAGGCCATCCTCAACGCCCAGAAAGAGCTGGAGAAGCTCGCCGGTGAGGGACCACTCGAGGAAGTCAGGGAAATCAAACTCTCACCCGAGCAGAGGGCCCTGGTGAAGCGCTTCGCCGAGATGCACCTCGACATAGAGAGGGACATGATAGAGACCTATCAGAAGATGAGTGAAAAAATGACCCACCCACTGTTCAAGGGGCTCGCGGAGGCCATTGTAGAAAATGAAAGGGAGCACCACAGGTTGCTTGCAGAATTGATAGCAAGATACAAGGAGTGAGCCTCAGAGGGGGATCCTCAAAAATCCCTGGTAGCCTCTTCCTTCTTTTTCCCCTTTGAGGTCCCCCCTTCTCCATAGGTTTTCTGCTTTGTCCTTCCCCCGGCTGATATAACATGATCAGGACTCCTAACGGTAATACCTTAATATCCACTGTATACCACTATGCGACTTTCAGGCACATAATCACGAGATTTTCGGAAAGCCACTCCCGAGAACAGCCCAATGTCGAAGGGGCCCCTTAACAATAATGAAGATCACTGATGGCAGGGAGTCAGGGCCCAACGTGCATCATTTCACTGTACATCTCCCAGTCCAAGAGGAGCTCGTATTCGGCGCGGAGAGTGTAGTAGTGGCCCTTTTCCACGTCGCTGAGGTAGCGCATGAGCCTCTTTCTGTTCTCAGTTATCACTATCCTTTCCATCTCCCCATAGAAGCCGGCCGCTATCTCCTCAGCTTTCATGGCCCAGCGGATGAGCTCTATCACGTCCCTGACATCATGAAGTTCCCTTGCGACGGGCTTGAGCTCCGGCCCTATATGTTCCTCGGGGAAGATGATTTCCTCACCCGGAAACATCACCGAGTACATCTTCCTCAGGAGGGCCTCGTGCTTTCCCTCTTCACCGGCCAGCCACTCTATCTTCTCCCTCAGGGTCTGTATCCCTACCCTCTCGGCAAGACTTTCATAGAACTTCCTTGCTCCAATCTCAGCCTTTATGGCCATGCCGAGAAGTTCCTCAAGGGAAAACTCCCTAACTTTTTCGAGGGGGACTCCTTCATCTAATTCAGGTTGAACCATCTTTATCACCCCATTCTTCTAGCAAAAGTCCAAGCTCGTTATACACCTCAATCCTCTTAAACCCTTCCTTCCTAAGGGCTTCAACGGCGTCCCTTAAAATCCTTCTCTGAACGTTGACAGCTATACTCTGGCAGAAGTGGCACTCTGGAGTAGAACGGGCAAGAAGGAGAAACACCTGAGCCAGCTTGTCCTTCACAGTTACACCGTAAACCAGGCCTTCATCGACTATGTCCAGCTCCGTCTCAGGGTCGACAACCTCCCTAAGCCTATTGACTACTCTCTTGACCTCCGGGGGTAGATCATCCTTGGGCCCCCTCTTCGGGGCCTTTCGCTGGGGGGACCCGAATATTCCAAGCAGACCCATCCTTAAACCTCCTTCTGTGTTATACCTTCGATTTTATGTCTCTTCCTGTTCTTAAAGACACCCACTGGATTGTTCTTGAGGTCGTATATATAGACGTTCTGGAATCTTATAAGTGCGAAGTGCTCCATTATATCACCAATTATTTTGGAGTATGCTATGGCACTCGCACCGGTTATGTTGTACTCAGCATGGCTCTCGAAGTTGAGCCAGATTTTTAAGGTCTCATCGGAGACTTCCAGCCCAGCAACGACCCCGGAGTCCAGTATATCCCCTCCCGTGATTGGGTCAGTTACCTTGGCAAGCTCATCAAGAACGGCCCTGTAGTGCTCGGGCCACTCACGATCCGGCATGTAAACCTTCACCTTCCTCACCGTATGAGACTCTGAGTGTCCACTTATAAGCCTTCCTGGCCGGTTTTGGGTAGCGGGATGTGGGTGTGGATTGGATGACCTGGCCTTCGAACGCCTGAATTCATGATGAGTCTTTGAACTGGAATCGAAGGGGAAGTCAGTTCAAAGGATAAACTTAAGAGGTTTGACTTCCAAATAATGGCGGTGGTGCATATGCTGAGCGAAAGGATGTTGAAGGGTCTTAACGAACAGGTCACGAAGGAGCTTTTCTCGGCCTACTTCTACCTTGGTATAGCGGCCTACTTCAGGGACAGTGGATTTGAGGGTTTCTCCACCTGGATGGAGGCACAGGCGGAAGAGGAGCTTG
>JALVUT010000211.1 GCA_027035445.1 Thermococcus sp. | reverse complement strand
TTTGGATTTGTGGCTGAGGAGTTGAAGTTGTTCCCGGGGGGAAAGTATCTGGCTGTTTTGATCAGGCTTGATGATGACTCCCGCTTTCTTCATGTTTTTGACATCAGCGGTGGGCCTGCGGGCGGATGGGAGAGGGGCGTTGCCGTTCCGTGCGCGGACGAGGTTGTAATACTCCCCGGGGAAACCAAGCTCGCTGTCTTTACAAAGTGCGGGACAGGGGAGGTTAAGGTTTATCCCGTGCAGTCGGGGGATCCTGAGTCCGAGGCGATTTCCATAACGTTCAGCCGCATTCCCCTGTATGTTACCTTCACGCGTGGCGGCCGCATAGTTCTTTTCTGTGACTACAGAGTGGACTACCACAGCACGGGTGAAATAGATATTGTAAAAATCCCCACACTTCCTACGGGATTTGCTTACATACACGCGGCTGTAGACACTTCCGACTCGCTTTACCTTCTTTACACCCTCCGGGAAGGTCAAAAAGCACGGCTGAAAGTCGGCAAAATCCCCCTGCCACCATTTCCCTACTACTCCTCCGGGGAATTCTGGGAGGGAGTGGAAGTAATCTCCGAATCCGCCGTACCGGTAGGGGGAGGCAAGCCCGTGGGAGATATCTGGCTGGAAGATAATGACCTCATAGCAGCCCTCGGTTCCAAAGGCGGAAAGGAAATTATCGTAATGACCCCGCACGGAACAAAAAGGGAGCTGCTCCTTGGAGAGCTGGTATACCTCTCGTTTACCCTAGAGGGGCTTTTCCTGATACTTGGCATTTATGGGGGAGAGCTTAGGGTTGGGCTGCTTCCATTTGAGAGCCTAAGGAACCATGAGGGGATAAAAGAAAAGGACTTTCGCTGGGTAGGGAGTGTTGGGCGCTATGTTCCCGGGGTTCTCGATCCAAAGTTTGCGGGGTTTTCATTTGATGGGAGGATTCTCTACCTAGGCAGAACTTCCGGGAGGACAGTTGGGAATACCTTCTACTACTTTCTCCGACGGGACGTGGACTACATCTATCAGCTTGAGCCCGCGGAGGGAAAGCCAAGAACCCGGGAAGCCGTGGGGAGTCCGGACGGGGATAGCAACCCCCTGGAAAAAGCTGAAGATACGCCCCTCATGACGGTGTTGAGAAAATTTAAACAGGTTATCCTCTACGGCCCACCTGGAACGGGAAAGACATATATAGCCCTCAAGACGGCAGAAAACGCTGAGTTTGTGACATTCCATCAGTCGTACAGTTACGAGGACTTCGTGGAGGGATTTCGTCCGGCAGAATCTGGTGAATCAGTCTCCTACACGCTCACAGACGGTGTCCTTAAGCGGCTGGTGATGAAAGCCATGTACAGTGCCCTCCCCGGCGACCTCATGAGAGAGGGAGCCGACTACGGTGAGATGAAACGGGCCGTCCAGGGGTTCTTGAGGGAGCGAAGATCAGGCAGAAGGATGAGGCTCCAGCCGACAGAGCGGTTTTACCTCATAATCGACGAGATAAATAGGGGGAACATCAGCAGGATTTTCGGTGAGCTGGTCACCCTTTTAGACACCGATAAGAGACTGGGAGAGCCCAATGAGGTCATCGTGACTCTGCCCTACTCTGGGGAGCTCTTTGCACTCCCACCAAATCTCTATATAATCGGCACCATGAACTCTGCCGACAGGAGTATAGCCCTGCTTGACCTTGCCTTGAGAAGGAGATTTGCCTTTGTTGAGGTGCCCCCAAAGCCGGAGATCCTCAGGGGCAGGGAAGTGGATGGAATAGATATGGAACACCTCCTCACAAGGATAAACTCTATCATAGAGCAGGAAAAAGGAAAGGACTACGCGATAGGACACGCTTACCTCCTAGATGTTGTTGAGGATGAAAACCCAAGGCAAGCCCTCTACCTCGTGTTTTACCACAGGATACTCCCCCTCCTCCAAGAATATTTCTACGGAGACTGGGAACGCCTCCATTCACTCTATCCTGGCTTCGAGTTCATAGACGAGAGGGGAAGAACAATGCATATGGACCTCGATGGGTTCATGGAGGCACTCCATAGGCTGGTGGGGTCGGAATGAGGCTGGTGACCCTCTACGAGTTTCAGCGCAAATACCTCCACAGCCTCCGCGCGGAGGGCATATCCGTAACACCAGTTGAGCTCCAGAGGTTCTTTGATGTGATAAACAGAACGTACGGCCGTGAGGGTGATGTTCTAAGCATGAGGTATGACACCAAGAGGGAGGACTACTACATACAAACC
>JALVUT010000210.1:1581-2242 GCA_027035445.1 Thermococcus sp. | reverse complement strand
GAGCTGTGCGTCATGGCCCCGGGCGACTGCCCGGGCTAATTGTCCCCGCACTGTGTCAACCGGCACTCCGGCAGCCTCCATGGCCATAAACTCGGTGGTCTCAACAAAAAAGGTGAGCACAGCAGAAGAGTGCCCGGTAACATCCAGCATACGCTCAGCCGGGGCCACTACGCACTGCTCCAGGCAGCCGGATCCGTTGCCGAATATCTCATAATCAACGGTCATGATCAAATGCGGCACCACACTCACCATGTGCTATCTGTTCAATGATGAGAACCACCACTTTAGCCCTACCAGGCAGTTCCCCTTCGAGCAACAAATCTCTCCCTGTCTATGAGTCCGGGCGTACTCTCCTTCCATACCGGCTGGATATATTCCGTAGTCCGGTTGCCACTTATATTCCCCACAGGGCGGACCGCTGCCATCTCTACCGATTATTGCCGGGTCATGGTAACGACTGCGAATCTGCAGTATTCACGGTATCGAACCATACGGTGCCATTCCTAACCAGCATCCGACCGGCGTACATCAGGTGCGAGCCTCCAAACTGTACAGCAGAGCGTACTCTACCTGCGATCGTACAAACACTTGCAGCCTGACCATCAGTCACAATATCACCGAGGCTGACACTTTGAGCCTTAAAATCTGTACGATAGAGAAC
>JALVUT010000210.1:0-1571 GCA_027035445.1 Thermococcus sp. | reverse complement strand
TATTCCATCATTCAGTCGCACGCCCGCGCAACCTCGACCTTTGACAGGTTCAGCAATCAAAAGCTCCTTCTGATGTCCTCTACGGTAAGGTTGAATCACGATCAGCGAGTGCGTTTTAACCTTGGGATCAGTAGTAGAGACGGTCAGGTGCCATTGACTCGGCGCCTTGTGTACCGGCTTTGCAGAAAATTGGTCTGTCTGGGTAAAGGTGAGTTCAGTTGGAGCAAGGAATTCGACACGACAGCAAGATTGGTGATTCTGGAAGGTCACACGCTGTTTATCTGTTGTAACATACATTTTATTCAACGCATGCAGGAGGAATTGAAACGTGGAAGGCCTGGTCGCAGCCAAGTCATCACGAATTACCACGATCGCCTCGCCTCCTGTGAGTGCGGGCCGCAAAAACACGATACGTCTGTCGTACTGCTTGAGACGTCCCTTGTATGCCGCCGCAGCATCACCCACTGCATAGTCGCCTGCGGGTGTATTCTGAAACAGAGCAATCCGCCCCTTTGCATTCCAATCACGTCGTGATTGTCCCTTGCCATTCACCAGCACCGAATTGGATGCCTGGGTTGTCCATGTCCATTGGGAATGGTGAGGGCTGCCGTAAAGTTGATAATAGCCGGACGCGATAATCATTGGTTCCCCGTAAACATCAAGATAGAATGTGTTCTGGTCGGCATACGAATGGCTGATTGAACCGAAAGGGGAACTCCGAAAAAGCATTGCGACGTTGTTAGCAGGATCAGGCAGTACTGTATGCATCGCTACGAGGCCGACACCATTAAACGCATGGCCCTGAGGTAAATCGTACGGTGGTTTCGCGTGGACTTTGCTCGCATCGAACAGCAGAGCATCCATTCCTTGAAGCTTTGCATGCTGCCATTCAGCATACCACTTAGCATACGGATCTCGATAAAGAGCAGCGAGCATCAGCATTGTCGTACCACCACGGGCTCCACTTGCCTGCCCGTCACCGAACGGCGACATCTTAAAGTACGGCGGATTGGCGTAAAGCTTAAACCGTGCCGTGTTCCGCATAAATGTGGATCGCTCATGGAGAGGAATTCTGGCCACGGACTCAACAAGCTTATACATGCGGGCAACCACCGCGGTACTCCAGCACCAATAACCGGGGCCTTCACTCCATCCTCCCTCGTCGCCACCAAAAGGCGGGTAGAAGGGTGACCAGAACTGGAGCATTGTATACCGCAGCATCTCTTCTACCGGTGCATCACCAGCCAATGCGAGGCTGGCCACAAGCATATCGGGCAGGAAGTAGCCCATGTTGTGACTCTCATAAGGATACTTCTCAAAGGGTCGCTTACGCCAACGCTCCATTATCGCCTTCATTCGGATGGTCAGACATTTGAGACACTGCTGTTTTTCCTTGGTAGAGAGCAAGGAATACACGCGATCGTAGACAATCGAGCAATAGCGGACGATTTCAGTGGCGGGCTCGTCATTCTGGTTGATACCAGTACTCCCCAGAGGATCCCATGACACAATGTGCAGCAGTCGACGCTTGGCCTCGCGACCTGATAATTCGTCACCTGTGAGCAAATAAT
>JALVUT010000209.1 GCA_027035445.1 Thermococcus sp. | reverse complement strand
GTCAAAAACCTCGGCTCCTTAGCAGCCGACAACTTCAGCGTTGTCCTCTACGTTGACAACTCGACCTTCGGCGAGTGGAATCTAAGCCTTGGCCCGGGTGGGAGCACGGCCCTGCCCTTTAATCTTACCTTCAGCGGGCTCGGGAGTCATGAGATAAAGGCAATAGTTAACCCCAACAACAAGATACCTGAGGCCAACAGGAGCAACAACGTGGCCCTTCTGAACGTTGATGTTATCTGGGTTGGTAAGATAGACGTTGATGGCAATCCAAGTGACTGGCCCTCCTGGAACATGACCCCCAACTCATACCTCGTGAAGAACGGCTGTTTCATCTGGAAGGACGCCGTTGGTGATCAGAGACACGTAAACGTGTACAACGGTGAGGAGACGGATATAAACCAGTACCTTCCAGGTAAGAGTTCATCCCACGCCGATCTAACGGAGATAGGCGTCACAAAGGACGACAGGTACGTGTACTTCCTCTTTAAGTTCGCTAACATGAGCAACATAAAGATCGGTGAGAACGGGGCCACTTTCGTGGCGGTTCCGATAGACTACAAGAAGGGCGGGGCCAGCTGGTTCGCGGGTGAGATGGACACCAACTCGCCGCTCAAATGGGACATTCAGATGGTCATCAACCTAGACAGCAACCAGTACGTTGGGCAGAGGGAGGCAATAGCCACCGCCGGCGACAGCAAGCTGTCCCTGCTCTACTTCCTCGATCCAGACGGGAACATCACGGTCATCAACGGAGCTCTTGTCGGGGTTAACCTGAACAAGAACACGATTGAGGTCAGAATACCCGTGAGCGTCTTTGGAGGGGCGAGGAGTTTCAACTTCCAGGTCGCCACCGGCTTCAGCTATGGTCCGGCCGTGTGGAACTTCGGCAACCCATTTGAAAACGACAACATACCGGACGTAGTAGACACGATAAGCTACGGCCCAACCATAAAGGCCTTCAGCGGTAACGTCCCTGACTACTACGTCCACATAACGATGAACAACGTAATTGAGGGGGCCTCCGTTGTTAACGTCAAAGTTCAGAGAATCATAGCCTATCAGAACACCTTCGTCATGATCAACAAATTCTATGGAATACCTGAATTCCAGAGGGACTACGTCACATACACCACTCTCATGGAGAAGCTCTCAAAACTGCCCCTCACGATCAACATGAAGAAGAGACTGAACGAAAGTCAGTCACAGGTCGCTGAACTTCTTGAGCTCTACAGCAAGGGCAAATCCATGATAGACATGCCCACATACGCCTTTGGAGCGTCTCTCAAGATATACAGGGCTTACACCGGCCTCAAGGACATCATAAGAGAGCTCCAGGGAATGCTGACCATCGCCAAGAGTGGGGAGCTTCAGAGGGAGCTCTACATGCAGGAGCTGGCCAAGAATCTCACTAAGAAGATAGACGGTAACCTCAGTGACTGGAGCCCCTCGGAACTCGTGGCAACGACCAACAACAGTGGACTTGCCGGGGCCAACCTGAAGGCACTTTACGTTGACCACGACAACCAGTTCCTCTACATAGCGCTCACCACGAGAAACACCCAGTCATGGAGGATAGCCTACGGAATCTCCCTAGACTACAAACCCGGAGGATACACCGGACCAAAGGACAGCTGGGGTAAGAAGATGAGCTTCAAGCGGGGAATTGACGCCCAGCTGTACTTCTTCTGGAACGGGCCATTCTTCGGAAGCCCGGGAACCAACAATATAACAACGGCACAGCTCGCCCTTTGGAACGGGACCGGATGGGTTTACAAAGACCTCAAATGGGTCGGGTTCTACGCGTACACCGGCGGAAGCAACGGCCTCCAGACCCTTGAGATAGCCATCCCATGGAAGGCGCTTGGAGGGAAACCAAAGGAACTTTATATCACGGCGTACATCACCGGACAGGGCGTGGGGGACTCTGCCGTTGATGCGGTACCAAATGATCCCTCGGTTCACAACAGGCCGGTAAACGAGGAGTGGACGGACGCCGACACCATAAGCAACTTCGCCAAAGTTGTAATCTCCTGAGGGGTTTCCTTCTTTTTTAGTTTTCCGGTTTCCCTAGCCCATTCACCGGGGCCATAAATGCCCACGGTCTTTTTATGGCAGGTTCCCCAAGGGGGAAGTGTCAAAGAAGGGCGGAGGCAATGTACACCGCAAGCGAAACCGTGAGCTGATTTGAGAAGTTGTCATCCGGTGGGAAGTCGTAGAACTCGGCCACCATCCCCACAAATGAGCCCAC
>JALVUT010000208.1 GCA_027035445.1 Thermococcus sp. | reverse complement strand
TCTCCGGGTGGATAAAGAACGGGACCCTGAACACAACCCTCGTGAACCCCTCGATGTCCCCCCTTGACATAGCGGCGACCTACTGGGCAACCGGCCCTATATACAACGAGTCGAGGTTCCGACACGACGCCGAGGTGATACTGGGGTACATACTCAACACGACCCTCAAGGGGTACGACTACGAACTCTTGATAAACAACTACACCAGCCCGTACCTGAGGAGGCTGGGCTCTAACTACTCAAGAACACCGGAAGTGTCCCCGGCAACCCTCATAATGAGCGGCTACGCCTACAACCAGACACCAAGGGGCTACATGGCAAGGGCTTATTTGACGAAGCTCGGGAGCAAGGAGAACGTTTACGTGATAAGGGGTGACTATATCTACGCTAGAACGGACTATTCAAATCAGGCGGTTGATATAAAGTATATAGTCCCCGCCAATGCGATCCCATCGGATGCCTCAATAGAGTACATAACATGGTTCCTGGAACCGGCATGGGTCGGCTCCGAGTATGAGATATACCTGAATGGACAGGAGATATGGAGTGGATACGTAGATGACAACCTTAAAGTCAGTGATAATTCTAGGGTAGAGAGTGAGTTGAAGGCAAACTTTCACCCTGGAAAACAGAACGTGTTCGAGGTCAGGGTTTACAAAAGAGGGTACGATGGCGGTGAGGACGGTGCTCAGTACATAAAAATCAAATACAGAACATCCATCCCCTCAACCCTAGAATTCCCGAAAGAGTTCCATTTTGAGGATGTAACGGCGAATTACGGGATTGAAGTCTGGAAGTATCTGTTCGTTCCGGGCAAGCTGAACTCACTGAGTATTCAGGTGGCCGTCGGAAACGTCAGTAAGAACACACCGATAACCCTCTCCTTCATGTTCAACCAGAGTGTCACCATAAGCCCTACAAACTGCCAGTACAGTACTTCCACGGAAATTAAGACCTGTTACTGGAGCAACTCAACGATATCGTCCACGCTTCAAAACGCCGGTTACAACTACACACAGATTTCGAGCAGGTACACCACCATAGTGGTTAATGCAGGAGGCAGGGACACATACTACAACCCCAGAATACATCTAATCGGAAAAGACTCCTTTATCAAGGCCGATTATGATACTGGACTCGTTTTAACACCATACACCATAGATATCACGGAACCGATATCCCTCCCCGACAGTGACTGGACTAGGAACGTGATCATCAACTTCAACGTGCCCTCCGGTGTTACCCCGCTGTGGGTGAAATTCCAGTTTCCCTGGCTGTATTACACCAACTATGGAGAGCCAGAGCAGGTGATAACCGTTGACAACAGCAAGATTCCAGCCACGGATATATACAGGCATCCCCCCAACCCGTTTATATATGCACTGGCAAGGGTGGGTTATACCGCCGATACCTTTGATTATCAATATAAAAGCCTCCCCAACGCAATAGCAAACGGAGCCAACACCCTGCAAATTACCCTAGGCAACGGCTATCAACTACAACCCAAAAATGGAGATGGTGCATTGACATACATCATCCAGGCCTACGCCGGTTACGGCAACGTCTTCCCCAAGTTCATACGGAACGGCTGTGGAGGGTACAACATCACCTACTACTGGCAGGGCGACTCTAACCCTCACTACATCGTGGCAGGGAATGAACCGTACTGTAACATCAGCGCTACTCAGCTCTTAGAGGGCAGAAAAACCTACGCCGTGGACGACGCCATAGTGCGCCTGTTCAACAACCTCGGGGGGAATGGAACCCAAGCCGATCCGTTACTGGTGGAACTTCCACCAACGGTCACGATTGACTTCGCCTCCATGGGCAACATCCCCGGCCTCTTCCAGCCGATACAGATAACCCTCAGGGTGTGGAGGGAGCACTGATGAGGAGGAGAGCTTTTCTGATAAACTCCACCGTGATACTCCTTTTGATACCCCTGCTTCTGCTCCTGGCCACTTACGAGGACGCGTCATCTCAGATAATAAACTCCCAGAGTGAGAGAACACAGGTTGAGAGGACGTTCGATGCCGTGTCCTATCTTGAGCTGGATTTCCAGAAGGCTATGGAGCTCTCGGGAAAGAGGGCCATAGTGGCGGTTGTTGATTATGTAGCCACGACAGGGAACTTCATAGACCCCAACTACATGGTCAACAATACGATCAGGGATCTCATCCTGAAGGGCACCACCTACAGTCCCGTAGGGAATAGCCCCGATGTCCAGAGGATCATGAGGAACCAGGATCTGAAAAGCTGGGT
>JALVUT010000207.1 GCA_027035445.1 Thermococcus sp. | reverse complement strand
GATTCCACTGGTGTCATTCGTACCGGTAAGATCGGTATGGTTGACAACATGACCATCTACAAGTCTAACAATCTGGCTCGGGGTGTCAATGAAACTTCTGCATTCCTTATTCCCTTCGGAACCAAGGATGCCCTCACTTTCGCCGGTCAGGTAACTGTGACTGAAGAGCTTCCGATCACTGAGAGTTTTGGTAAGTACTGGCGTGGTCTGTTTGTATATGGCCGCTCTGTAATCCAGGATAAGGCTCTTGGTGTAGCTGTTCTGAAGCTGGCGTAATCTTATGGGGGATCACTTAACTGTTGATCCCCTTTTTTTATAGGGAGGATGTATGAAGGTAAAAGTTGTTGGCAAAAACGGAATTGAGTTTATGACAACTAAAGAGATCTATGAGAAGTACAGTAATGTGCTTACTCTGGTCAAAGAGGCTCCGAAGAAACGAATTGCCAAACGTAAAAACACTAAGGAAGACTAATGACATTCTTGCAACTGGTAAGGCTAGTACACAAAAGGAGTGGTCTTCAGGGAACTATTGATTCTGTAGTAGGTCAGACTGGAATCAGAAAGACAGTCGTTGATGTGACAAATGAAGCCTGGGAAACTATCCAGGGAGCATCTGACAGTTATACTTTCAGAAAGGATGTCACAAGTTTCAACACTGTTGTCGGGAAGTCTACCTATACCCCTGCAGAATACATGGTGAACTCCCCAAATGGTGCTGCCGATCTCAGCTATGCAATCATGTTGACCTGCCGTGGGTCTGTCCTGACAAAGATGCCTAAAGAGTATCTTATGATGGTAGACCCATCGGCTTCTCAAGCTGCACCTGCATGGTGGGTTCGTGATGATGGCTCTGAAAATATCATCATGAATGCTGCAGATCGTCAGTATACGATCAACATGTTGTTCTATAAGAACATCCAGACACTTGTTGAAGATGGTGATGTACCATGTGTACCTGAAGAATTCCACCCGATTATCGTTGAGAAAGCTCTTGAGAAGATGGCTTCAGATGCAATCCTTGGTAATGTTGGTCTTGCACAAGAGGCCCATTATAATTACCAAAGGTTGCTCCAAAGATTCAACAGAGCTTTTATCCCAGGGAAACGTGTTGTTCCAAGGAACGTACTGATATGAGACGATTTAATTATGGTTCTTTCAAAAGCAAATCTATCCCATTCATTGGTGGTCTAAATGAAGACACCAACACGATCAAGATGGGACCAGCCGATCTCATTGATTGCCTTAATTATGAAGTACTCCTTCAGGATACTTCTGGCTATAAATCGGTAGACGGCTATGAACGGTGGGATGGTTCTGTTGCGGACATTGAGTTTCCTGCTGGGTCTGGTCAATATATCTCTGTAGGTTTTCCAAGTGAAGTCCCTGTTACATATGATGACAACGGGCAACTGATTGACGATACTGAACGTGAACTAAGGAGATCCCAAATTCAAGCAGTACCTGGAGAAGGCCCTGTAGTATGGGCTGGTGTCCATAAGAATCAGTTGTATGCCATTAGGAAAGACATTGGTGTCTCCACATACTCTCTGTATGTAGCAACCAATGGTGAAGCTGATGGTAATCCTGGGTGGGCTGCAGTTACAGATGGTACCTCAGCTATCACTTTTGACTTTGGTACTGAAGTTTCACATATCAGGGTGGTTGAAGGCTCACTTGCTTTCTGGCCTAGTACATCACCGAATACTCCAATTATCTTGGTATACCCTATCGGTGGTACTAATGGTAACTGTTATGTAATCCATATGAACGATGTTTCCTTTTGGGAAGCAGATAGTATCACAACGATTACAGCAGCACCTACAGGTGCTATCGAGGCTGCAGTCCTGTTTAACAATAGGATCTATGTGTCTTATTCCCCTGGGCACCTTATGTTCACTAAACTTGGAGAACCTGATTTTACCAATGATCTTGGTACAGCAGGAGAAATCTTCTTTTCATCTGCAGTTACAGACCTTGTGTCTGCTCCTGGTGATGCACTTGTTATCTTCAAGGAGACTGGTATTAGTATCCTCAAGAACATTGAGGCTGCATCTGCAAACACAAATGCTATTGTAACTGTAGATACGTTTAGTGACCATGGGTCTAACTTGCCTGGTACTGCAGTCAGATTCATGGGGACTGTAATTAACTGCAATAACCGTGGAATCTCAACCTTAGAGACTACATCTGCCTTTGGTGACTTTGAGGCCAATGACATAGGATCTAAGGTTTCTTCTAAATATAGTGATCTGAAGTCTTCAATCCTTTCTGGTGTTGCCAA
>JALVUT010000206.1 GCA_027035445.1 Thermococcus sp. | reverse complement strand
CCCACTCTACTGTGAAACGATTGTGAAGATTTAAACTTTTGTGCTAAAATGAACCTTATGAAACATCTAACTAGTACCGAAGATTTGAGCCTCTCCGAAGTCGAAGCGATCCTCGATCGTACCCGCAGGCTCAAAAACGATTCTATCCAACGAACCCTCAAAGATCGCCTTATTATTACCATCTTTTTTGAAAACTCCACACGCACACGAAGCTCCTTTGAGATTGCCGCCAAACGACTCGGTGCCGAAGTGGTCAGCCTCGATGTCTCCAAAAGCTCCACCTCCAAAGGGGAGACACTCTTTGATACTGCGAGTAATCTCGATGCAATGATGCCCGACGCGATCATTGTTCGGCACAAAGATTCGGGCGTACCAAAAATCCTCTCCAACTATATCTCCTGTCCGATCCTCAATGCCGGCGACGGCTCACACGCTCACCCTAGCCAAGCCCTACTCGATCTCTTTACCATTAAGGAGCATTTCCACTTTGGAGATATCACAGGCAAGCGCATCGCCATCGTCGGCGATATCAAAAACTCTCGCGTAGCCAACAGCAATATCGAGCTACTCGGTCGTATGGGACTGGATATCACACTTGTTGCCCCACCCCACTTTATGCCAAAACGCCCCTCTCTCAAACAGAGTCACGCATTAGAGCCGATCTTGGACAAAGTCGATATCGTTATGAGCCTACGCACCCAAACGGAGCGACACTCCAATGCTACCTACGCTTCACTCAAAGATTACGCACGCGATTTTTGCATCACCAAAGATCGCATTGGAGATCGTGATGTACTCCTACTCCATCCCGGACCGGTCAATCGAAATATCGATATCGATGATGAAATGCTCAGCGATCCACGCTGCAAAGTCCTGACACAAGTACAAAACGGCGTCTTTATCCGCATGGCGATTTTGGAGAAGCTGATCCTTGATTCCCAAGCATAACCCTGATCTACAACAGGACCTCAACCGCTACGGCAAAGCGCGAACTCCGATCCTCTTTGTCATCAGCTACGATATGAGCGATTACACTATTATACCGCTTGCCGTTCTAGATCCCACCATCCGATATACCATCGACACCCCACAAAGCAGACACTCTAACCCAAACAGACAAATTCCCTACACCTATCACCCCGTTTCCAAAGAGCGCTACAAAAAAGCATTTGAGACGGTTCAGAACTATATTCGGTCAGGACACACCTACCTCACCAATCTCACCTTCCCCTCGCAGATCGAGATCGACTACACACTCGAGGAGATCTACCGCTACTCTGATGCGCGTTTCAAACTCCTTATGAGGGATCAATTTGTCTGCTTCTCCCCCGAACGCTTTGTCAAGATCGCCAACGACACCCTCTACACGCACCCGATGAAGGGGACGATCGACGCTACGATCCCCGACGCCGAGTCTCTGATCCTCGCCAATGAAAAGGAGATGGCAGAGCACACCATGGTCGTCGATCTGCTACGAAACGATCTCGCGATGGTCTCAAAAGGCGTGACGGTCGATCGCTTTCGCTATGTCGAGAAGATCAAGGCGGGAGAGCGGGAGCTCTTGCAGGTGAGCTCACAGATCAGAGGACAATTACGATCAGGATGGCAGGATCGCTTGGGAAATATCCTCACCAAGCTCCTGCCCGCCGGCTCCATCACCGGCACACCCAAAAAGCGAACCTGTGAAATCATCGAAGAGGTTGAGGGGTATGATCGCGGTTTTTACAGCGGTGTCTTTGGTATCTTTGACGGAGAGTCACTCGATTCGGCGGTAATGATCCGCTTTATCGAAAAACAAGGTGACAAACTCATCTACAAAAGCGGAGGGGGCATCACGATCGATAGCGATTGCGAAGCGGAGTATCAAGAGATGTGCGAGAAGATCTATGTCCCTTTTCTTTGAGACGATCTACCTCCAAAACGGCACCATTCGCAATCTCTCCTATCACAATGCGCGCATGAATCGTACACGAAAACTCTGCCTCAATCAAGATAGACCACTCGATCTTGCCTCACTCGATCTTCCCTATCAAGATGATCCGCTTCGAGTGAAGATTGTTTATGGCAAAAAATTTGTGGAAATGACGCATTTCCCGATTCTCCCGCGTAAATTTGAATCTTTTAAGATCGTTCACGCTGATCTCTCCTATCCCTTTAAGGCACTAGATCGTACCCCACTAGATAAGCTTGTGGCACAGAAGGGATCGTGCGATGAGATTTTGATTGTCGATTCAGAGGGCTCTCTCAAAGATTTTTCCATCGCCAATATCGCACTCTTTGACGGTCAA
>JALVUT010000205.1 GCA_027035445.1 Thermococcus sp. | reverse complement strand
GGTACTTTGGGTGGGAATACCCCAGAACAGTCCACCACGGAAGGCTGAGCATTGAGGGCGTCATCCTCAGCAAGTCCAAGACCCGGAGGGGGATCCAGGAGGGCAGATACCTCGGCTGGGACGACCCACGCCTAGGAACGATAAGGGCCTTGAGGAGGCGTGGAATTCAGCCGGAGGCCATAAGGGAGCTCATCATAGAGGTCGGTCTCAAGAGGAGCGACACCACGATAAGCTGGGACAACCTGGCGGCCATAAACAGGCGCATAGTTGAGCCGATGGCCAACAGGTACTTCTTCATTGCAGAGCCAGTCCCGATGTACATTGAGGGATACGATGAGGACTTCATAGCGGAGATACCGCTTCACCCGGATTGCCCCGAGAGGGGCGTTAGGAGGCTCAAGTTTGAGCCTGATAAACCGGTTTACGTCTCGAAGGACGACATGGGACTCTTCAAGCCCGGCAGCTTCGTCCGCCTGAAGGATCTCTTCAACGTTGAGATACTTGAGGCCGGCGAGGACGGTATAAAGACCCGCTTCCACAGTGTTGAGTACGAAGTTGCGAGGGAGAACCGCTGGAGGATGGTCCACTGGGTCACGGAAGGAAAGCCCTGTGAGGTCCTCGTTCCCCACGGCGATGAGCTGCTCGTGAGGAAGGGCATACTTGAAAAGGGTGCGGAGGTTAAGGTGGACGAGGTCGTCCAGTTCGAGCGCTTCGGCTTCGTTCGGATAGACAGGGTAGCGCCCGAGAAGGTGGTGGCTATATTCGCCCACCGCTGATGTGCTCTCCCTTTTGGAATATTGGAAGGACAGAACTCACGTAGCAACAGCCCATCTCCAAAGGGATGGAGGGGTACCACCGAACGCACACGATCAGAGAATGGAGCCCGTGGCCAGCAGGAAAATAAACCAAAAAGTAAAGTACTGGATCAATCCAGCAGTCCCTTCCACTTGATTAGACCTAAAAGGAATTTCGTAGGGAGCTTCTCGTGGTGTGGGTAAACACGGAGTGCGTAGTGCCAGCAGGGATCACCAAGGTGTTTAAGAGCGTTGTCTTCATAGGTATAACTCCATCTCCCATCCCCAAGTTCCCGCGGATGCCTGAGCTCAATGATGTGGGGCCGCTCGATGTTATAACCCTCTGCCCTAACGCCGTAGTACAGTTCAACCTTAACGTCCTCAGGGCTTAGACCATCGAGGTTCACTACAACTTCGAGACCGGATCTGTCCTCCCTGACCGTTACATCCCTGAATTCAACGTTTGACCACGAGGCCATCACACGCTCCTTCCAGGCGGCAATTTCCTTTGCAGCCCGGTAACCCTCTCTGATGACCCAGATGTAGTTGCTCATCGCCTTGGAGTAGAAGGTGTCCATGTACGTTTTCACCATCCTATGGGTGCTGAAGCGGGGTGCAACACTCTTTATACTCTCCTTCATCATGTGTAGCCAGCGCTTGCGGTTGTTGTAATAGGTGGGGGCTATCTCCTTCTCAATAAGGTCGTAAAGGGAGTGGGCGTCCTTGGAATCGTCCGCCTCAGTCTCCGGTTCAGTGCTTTCCTCACCTATTATCCAGCCGTTCTTCCCGTTGTACCCCTCAACCCACCAGCCATCGTAGATGCTGACGTTCAGAACCCCGTTCAGACCGGCCTTCATGCCACTTGTTCCGCTGGCCTCCATCGGCCTGCGCGGGTTGTTGAGCCATACATCAACACCGGCAACCATGAGTCTAGCGCTTCCAATGTCGTAGTTTTCCATGACGAATATTTTGCCCCTGAATTCAGGCATTTTACTGACCTCGTAAACGCGTCTCAGAAACTCCTTGCCTCCCTCGTCACGTGGGTGAGCCTTCCCGCCGAAGACGATGTAAATGGGTCTCTCAGAATCGTTCAAGATCTTCTTAAGCCTTTCAAGATCCGTGAGAATGAGTGTCGCTCTCTTATATGTCGCAAAACGCCTGGCAAAGCCTATTATAAGCGAGTTCTCGTCTATAGCAGGGATGGGATCGTCTATTCCAAGTCTCTCATTCCGTTCAATGGCCTTTCTCCTGAGTAACTCAATGAACTGCCTTTTGGCCTCCAGATGAGCCTCCCAGAGCTCATCATCCGGGATCCTCTCCACGGCGTACCATATACCCTCTATATTAGTGTGTTCACGCCAGACCTTACCAATGTAACGGTCGAAGAGCTTCCTCATCTCGTTGTGAACCCACGTCATCGTGTGGACGCCGTTCGTGATGCCCTCTATCGGAATCTCATCGAGAGGAACCCCGGACCAGAGATCCATCCACATCCTCTTGC
>JALVUT010000204.1 GCA_027035445.1 Thermococcus sp. | reverse complement strand
GCAACTGTTCATGCTTTTCCGTCATGTTGTAAACTGTAACCACAGAAACGTTTACCTTGGCAGTCAAGTTCGAAGCATTACATGAGCTTGAGTTGTGACAGGGACAGGAAGTGTTAGTCAAGTTCGCGAAGTCAATGGTCTTGTTCACCCAGGTGACGTTCATCTGGAGTCTACCCTTGTTGTCATACCAGGCAACAACCGCCCTGCGGAAGGTTATGCTGGTATTGTTCGCGTTTATCGCCATGGCCTGAGGAGCAGCTATCAACTGCAGGCTCAACACCATGGCAACGAGGAAAACCCCGAAAGCAGTCTTCTTCCAATTCATGGCAACCACCCAAACAGATAGCCACTATGATTAATAGATGAAACTATGTAAACATTTCTTTTTACTTAAAGTAACAAGTTCCGTTTTTTCGTAGGATTTTCAAATTTCAACCGTGCAAAAACGACACCCATTAGAAAAATAAAGTGAGAGTAAAGGAGAGAACAAAAGAACACAAACAAGCATTTTAGTGAATTAAAGAGCGGAGGTGGGGGGCGTCAGCTCCCAGCAACCTTTGCCCGCGCAAAGCTTGACCAAAAACTTCTCCTGCAAAAAGTTTCATCAAAAATCTTAAACCGTTTAGGTGGTGGGGAATTTGAGGTCATGCACGCTAAAATCTAACGGTTTTACAGGGTTTCACCCCAAAAAGCGTCCGACGGACGCCAAAGTGATATTGAAATCCCTTAAAAAAGAGATTATTCCCACAAGAAACAAACCCACAGTTAGAGTTGCAATTAACGGGTGCACGAAGCCCTTCCCCGATTTTCAACGGTAAAAAATTTTGATGAAACTTTGCAACAGCCTTTGGGAAAGGCTGGCGAAAAGAAAGCCCTTCATACTACCAAGCAGAAAACTACTCAAGGAGCAAGTTCCAATTGGTTTAATACCAACAGTGCATTCGTTCAAGCAGTTCCAACTTTCTATCGACATCCTTCGGACGCCATTTTAAAAGTGAGACATCCACCAAAAAGCAAAGTTGAGAACAAACCCACTAAAAAAGTAAAAATCAAAACAGCACCCAACTTCCGCCGGCGCTCCTTGGGAAGCGAAGCTTCCCGAGGTGTTGAGGCAAAGCCTCAACATGCGTCAGCAAGGGCCGCTACCAGAGCTTCGGATACCATTCCCTCGGCATGAAGACCTTGTCCACATCAACCGCTATGCCCTTGCTCCTCTTCATCATGTCCCCACTGTCCATCTTGGCCTTTCCAAGGGCGATAAGCTCATCTTTGAGACTCATCACGGCGACCAGATCCCCGGGCTTTATCCCCCTGTTTAACTTAACTATCCCCGGAATCGCCAAATCCGCGCCGTAGGTAACCGCCGAAACGGCGGAATCCCTTATCCACACCTTGGGGAGGTGTTCAACGGCCTTCTCCATCGGCTGTATCGCCTTTCTGAAGTAGTCCTCGATGCCGTCGTCCTTCCAGAAGTGGTAGTAGTCGATGAGGTCGTGGAGTGTCACGAGCGTCTCGTCCTCATTGAAGGGACCGCTTCTAGTACGGCGCAACTCGGCCATGTGCGCCCCAACTCCAAGGGCCAGACCGAGGTGGTGGATGAGCGAACGGATGTAGGTCCCTGCCTCGACGCCAACGCGGAAGAGCACGTCCCTGCCGTCTATCTCAAGCACCTCGATGTAGTAAACCTTCCTCGTCCTCAGCCTTCTCTTGACCGCACTCCTGAGGGGCGGTCTCTGGATTATCTCGCCCTCGAACTCCCTCATGACGGCCCGTACTCTCCTCTCAGGAACGTCGCCGTGAAGGTGCATTAAAGCGACGTACTCCTTACCGGCCGGAAGGAGAGCTTGGACTACTCTGGTTGCCCGCTCAAGCGCGACCGGGAGGATTCCGCTGACCCTCGGGTCGAGGGTCCCACCGTGGCCCGCTTTTTTTAGGTTGAGGAGCCTCTTTATCCAGGCCACAACCTCGTGGCTCGTCGGGCCGGGCGGCTTGTCGAGGTTTATTATGCCAAACTGCATGTGCGTCTCCATGGGCCTCTCCTCCGGCGGGAAACCCCACTTAGGGTTGGTCTCGGCCCTATCGTCCTTAACCAGAACCTCTCGCTTTATGTCCGCCGGCAAAATTCTCCTAACTTTATCCCTCGCCATGAACATCACCCGGTGAGCGTTATCGCACTAAGTTTGCCCTCTCCTTTATAAACCCGACTAATACCTGAAGCGGTACGTGAAGACCGGCCAGTTGGGAAGGTACTTGATGAGTTTTAGGTAAGCGGGCACAAAAACCTCGGGCTTACCCTTCTCAAGTCCCTTGAGTATTGCATCGACAACTTCCTCTGGCTCAATAGACCCCTTCGGAACCTTCCCCCTCCAGAAGCCACTTCTCACTTGCTTCGGATAGACACGCATGATATTAATCCCGCGCATTTTCAGTTCCCTTTCAAGGTTCACGGTGAGGTAGTGGAGGGCCCCCTTGGCGGCGCAGTAGGAGGGGATCTCCGGCACGTTTATAAAAGCAACAGCACTGATCACGAAAACGACCGTTGAATCCTCTCCCAGCAGCGGTAGAAGTCGCACTGTCAGCTCCACGGGCGCAATGACATTAACACTAAAAATCCCCCTCAATTCTTCTGTAACATGCTCGGTTAGAGGTTTTCTAACGGCAAAACCCGCGTTGTTGATGAGGAGGTCGAGTTTTACTATTCCCATGGATTCAAGGCTCTCTCTGATGTGTTTAAAAACACCACGCTCGGACAGGTCGGCGGGTATATACTCGAATTTTTCCCCAAACCGGGATTCCAGTTTCCGAAGTTTCTCCTCGCTCCTGGCCATTCCAATGACTTTATACCCCCGTTCAATAAGCCTCTCGACGAGAAGGTGACCGATATCACCGCTCGCACCAGTTACCAAAGCAGTCTTCATTGAATCACCATGGGGATTAGAAGGGGGCACCTTAAAAGCGTTGAGAAGTAGAGGCCCAAAGGCCTCAAACTTCACTCAAGACTGATTCCAGCGCTCTCAAGGACGGCTTTGACAGCGTCGTCGTCGGCACCGCGCTCAATGTCCACCTTCTCTGGAAGGGGCTCGAGGTGCTTGACGTTCATCCTCCTGCGCCTGACCTTGTTGAGGCCGGCACTTGTAACGAGGACGAAGTTTCTGTCGACAACGTCAACGACGACGACCTTCTGGCCTGCCCTTCTTCCAGCCAGTATAACGGCAAGCCTTCCAACTTCAATAGCCGGCATTCATACCACCTCCATATTTTTCCTGTGCGGATTCCGACCCGACCCCGTGTCACCATCGGGGCTTAGGTGGTCGATGGCTGCCTGCACAATGGCAAAGACACCACCGGGTCCCCATTTTGAAGTGTCAATTATTAGATCATAGATTGAGAGATCCTCAACATCAATCCCGTAGAGGTTTAAATACCTTTTCCTGTTGCCCTTCTCCCTCTCGGCAATCTGAACGAAGGCTTCCTCAACGGAGATACCCTCCCTGCGGGCAACTCTCTTCGCACGCTCCATTATGGGAGCGTCAAGCCATATCCTGAGATCCGCATTTTTTACCATCCATCCTGCCAAGCGGCCTTCAATGACAACGTTACACTCCTTGGCCGCCTCAACCTGCCTTCTGTCCACCTCCCTGTCCACCTCGGGATGGAGCTCGGCATACTCCTGAAACTCCTGAAGGGTCATACCAATCTCTTTGGCCATCTGACGGAAGATGAGTCCAGCGTAGATATGTTTGAAGCCGTAGTATCTGGAGATGTTCCGACAGAGGGTAGTCGTCCCGGAACCCGCCAATCCACTGACCGTTATTACCCGGCAGTTCCTTGGCATGCCGATCACTTCTACCGGAAACTCAGATGGCAGTGCCCGCCCTGATCTGAGCCTTCATGACCTTCCTCATGCAGCTAGGGCAGAGGTTCGGGTAGGGTCTCTCCGGTCTCTTTGCAGTCTTTGGGAGCTTTCTGATGTCCCCGGGTCTGCCGCGGGGGTAGCCGTTGAGTGGTTTGCCACACATTGCGCAGTGTGCAACCTTCGGCTTCCTGCGCTCGAAGTGTATAACGGTTCTACCACCGGGGGTCCTAACATATTTCTTTTTCCATGATCCTGACTTGTACATGGGCCTCATTTCCTCTCACCTCGCAATGCTTTCCGTGGAGTGTTTTTAAATTTAACCCATATCCAGGAGCTTCCTCAGGATGTATCCAACTATCATCGACGTCATTATGTACCAGCCCACGTATCCAAGCTCGCTGGAGGGCAGGGCCGAATGGTAAAGGCTGTGAAACCAGCCAAACAGGAAGAAGTTAAACGGCGCCTTTACCACGCTAGTCTCAACGTACCATCTCCTCAGCCAGCCGAAGAACACCCAGAATATCGGCAGGGTCAAGAGACTAACCTTGAGCATTGTGTCCTTCATAACCTCACTCTGAAGTTTCATAAGCTCCATCTGCTCCTGCTGCATCTTTCTGAGTTTTTTCTCATCCTTTGCCTTCTGGGCCTCGCGATACTTCTTCTGGAACTCCTTGCTCTTCTTCTGGAGCATTTTGACCTTGTTCTGATCAACAAGAAGGTAGTTGAGCAGAGTGAAGAAAGCACCCAATATTGCTCCAGCCACTGTCACAACCCATATGGGTTGATAGTGAAGTATCATAGGCCCGAATACCTTATCAAGGAAGATGTATACCCCTTCAAGCATATTCCCCCACCGCCAAGTTCAGTACTTCAACAAGTTCATAAACAGCCTCCTCAAGGCCTTTATCCTCGTGGTTCTCGATTATCTTTATCAGAGCATTCGAATGCATAGCATAGCTCACGGCAGCAGCCCTGTTAAGGTCCTGGTGCCGCTGTATTTGCTCCTCAGTTTCCACGTCTCTATCGCGCTTCAAGTCCCTCAAACGCCTTCCGAGGATTTCGCTCGGAGTGGCTTCGATGATAACTATGAAGTTAGGGTTTATAACTTCAATAACCTCCTTGGGAAACCCGAGCAGGTACCCGACGGGCGTCCTTATGGCTGCGTGAGTGTCAATGAGTACGGGCTCCTTCTGGGCAATCTCCACGATTCTCTGCGCGACTTTCATTTGAAGCTTCTTCTGAAGGGTGGGATTCAGCTTTCTCATCCCATCTCTGTGGGTTGCCAAACCTGCCTTTACCGCCTCCTCAAACATCAAATCGCCGAAGTTCAGGAGTCTGAATTTAACACGTACCTGTTTAAGGGCGAGCTTCGTTATGGTGCTCTTTCCGACACCGGGGATGCCCGTTATCATGACCACAAATGGCATTACAATCACCCAAGGAGGCTCTGGAAGAATTAACCAAAGCAGGTTTAAAAGGTTTTGTAAAAAAGAAAGGCCTCACTTCGTAAAGAACTTCCTGAGCATTGGGAACATCTCCGTTGCCTGCTCCCTGGCGATCTCCTCGTAGAACCTGTAGAGTATGCCCACGGTAAGGAGAATTCCTGTTCCAGTACCAAGTGCCCCAAGGAAGTCAGCCAGCACCGCAACTATAGCTAGGGTGAACGAGCCCCAGAATGTAACGTAGGGGATGTACCTGTTGAGCACCCTCTCTAAGATCCTTGGATCCCTTCTAAAACCGGGTATCTGGAGCCCAGCCTGCTGAAGCTGCTTGGCGATGCTCTTGGCATCAAGACCCGTGAGTTCAACCCAGAGAAAGCCAAACATCAATGCAGAGAGAATGGTTAGCAGGGCAAATACCAACGCATGGGTAGGCTGTGCTATGACCTGATAGATATCTCTAGGTGGGTAGAGGTAGGTGACTATCCCAGTGGCCGGGTTCCCCTTGGAATCAAACGTACCCAGCCATGATATCCCCCTGCTGTAGAGAAGTCTGGCCCACAGCTGGACGTTGGCGTAGAGGGCAAACGTCAGTATGATAGGAATGTTGCTGACGTACATGAACCTTATCGGGTATCTGCCGCGAACGGTAACACGGCCATAGCTGAGGGGTATTTCAACGCGCATGCTCTCCAAGTACACGACCACGAGAAACACTATTATCGTGGCCGCGAGGTCTAACATGTCGGGCAGGGGACCCCGGTATATTGCCCCGGTGACATCTCCATGTATAAGGTGCTGGATGAAGGCAGGAATTGCACCGACTATTGCGGGACCGCCAGTCAGGGGATCAATGTAGCTCGATGTCGTCATCGGGCTGAGCGACTTAACGATAACCTGCTGGGAAACCCCTGCGGCGATGAAGAGACTTATACCACTACCTATCCCCCATTTGCTGACGAGCTCATCTAGGAGAATCAGTATCGTGGATGCAAAGCCCAGCTGGAGTAGCAACAATATCGCCAGTCCAAGCCCTATGAACGCCGCCCCCTGAGGAGAGGTCACGGTCTGGAAGGCACTCAAATTGCTGTCCACCCTTCCAAACGCGCCCGCAAAGACGTAGACCCCGGCTTCAAAGAAGCTCATGAACACCGCGAACAGCTTCTGAGCGGCTTGATAAAACCTCCTGTCCTCATGATTTGACAGATCCAGGTGAACTATTTCAGAGCCCACGAGAAGCTGCATTATAATGCTGGCGGTGACGATTGGCCCAATACCGAGGGTCAGCAGGGACCCGCTTCTACCGGCAAGAACAAAGCGAAGTGTTGCAAAATAGTCCTGAATGTTCTTGGGCATCCCATAAAGAGGAATCTCAGCTAGTATGAAGTACAACAGCAGGACGATACCAGTCCACATAAATTTCTCTTTGAGTGGGACGCGCCGTTTTGGCCGCTCAACTTCAGGGAAATACCTTTCCAGGGCAAATGTTAGGTCCCTTAATTTTCCCATTGCCAACACCTGAGATTTTTTTGAAAAATAAAGTAAATCAGGCGAGGAGAACCTCGCCGCCGGCGGCCTTAATCTTCTCCTCGGCTTTCGGAGTTACGTAATAGGCCTTTACCACGAGGGATCTGGTAATTTCACCGCTTCCAAGAACCTTATCAACCCCGAGCTGGGTGGTGTCCACAACGAGTCTCCCCTCTTCCTCATGTGCGATTCCGGTGTCGAGGAAGAGCTGGAGATTCTCCTCTATATCACGGAGGTTTATGGTCTGAGGGGTGTAGTGCAGAACCTTGGGCCTGTGGAACCCCCTCTTACCCAGCCTATCTGGGGCGTATTTGATTACCCATGTCCATTTCTGATCCTTTCTCTTGCCGGTTCCAGCCATACCCTTGCCTCCCCTGCTTCCACCGCCACGGTGCTTCTTCTTGCAGCCCCATCCATGAGTGTGACTTCCACGGAACTTCCTAACTTTCCTCTTTCTCCTTATCATCTCTCGCCACCTCAGAGCATCCTCTCAATGAGCTCGTTTATCTTCTCACCGCGGTAGCCAAGCGCTCCACCTTCCTTAAATGAACGCTTCTTGCTCCCTTTTAGACCGCCCCTCGGTGGGTGAAGCCTGAAGACAGGCTTTACACTGGGGAGATCACCGAGTTTTACCTCGCCGTCAACGACCTTCTTCGCGAACTCCTCAATGGTTATACCAAGCTTTTCCTGAACGTATCCGTTGGTTATGGGTCTGTTTCCAATGAGTCTACCCCTCTTCCTGATGAGGGCCGCTAGGGTCTCGGCATCGACTTCACCCCAGGTTATGTAATCCTTGACCTTCTGAACCATACCCCTGTAGCTAGGGGTATCATCGACAAGGACGAGATGGTTTATCCTGTGTAAGCGGAGCATGGCGAGGGTGTCCCTCACATCTCCCCTCGCTCTTATCCCGCTCCTGAGTCTGATGAGTGCGAGCTTTGCCATCCCTCTCACCTCACTCCAATCCAAAGTTTGCCGGCATCTCCCTCCCAACGGTTACGCCGTAGCGCTCAATGTCTTCGGGCTTAAGGGCGATGCTGTTGGTATTGTAGAGTGCGTTGAAGACGGCCTTGGCGAAGTTAACGGTGGTCCTAGTCTCACCAAGGGTCTGAGACCAGACATCCTGGACTCCGGCAAGGCTCAGTATCTTCTTGCCGACGTCACCAATGACAAGTCCAAGACCACGCGGTCCGGGCATGAGCTTCACCTTGACACTCCCCTCCCTGCCCTCAACGGCAAAGGGTATTGAGTGCGGCCTCCTGCACCTGCACTCCCAGCTTCCACAGCCACGTTTGATCTCGATGATGTTCATCTTGGCGTAGTTGATGGCCTTCCTGATGGCTATTCCAACCTCCTTCCCGTGGCCGACCCCAAGACCAACGTAGCCGTCCCTGTTACCGACTGCTGCGAGAACCCTGAAACGGATCCTCCTGCCGCTGTCGGTCATCCTGACGGTAAGGGCAATATCAAGGACTTCTTGGTTATCCCTCATATTGGCCTCAGGTAGGAGGACATCAACTATTTCCGGCTCCTTAATCTGGTAACCCTTCCTGAAGATCTCGTGAATGTCAGTTACCTGGCCTTCCTTGACGAGTTGGCCAAGCTTGGTTCTCGGTTGCCACTCCTCAAGAACCCTCTGGGTCATTTCATGCGGGTCGCTCATTCTCCCGCCTCCTCAAATTTTTTCTCAATTCTCGCCTTAACCTCGTTGAAGTGATCTGGGAGCATTTCAGGCTCCAAGCCCCTGGTGAGGTAACCCGAGAACTGCTTCTGGTAGAGGCTCTTGTCCTCCTCCTTGAGGACCTTGGCGTAGTTTGCCACATGTTCACCGTTTATCCTGTAGTCCTCAGGGTAGATCTCCTCACTGTGTGGAATATTGAGTCCAGCATCAACAGCGCCCTTGAGAACCGCGAAGATGCTCGAACCCTTGGTCGGCGGGTGAAGGCCAATATCAAGGATGGCCTCGTCAATACCGGCCTGTCTAGCTTTGTACCCTACGAGGAGACCGAGCAGATAGGCTGATGGAGTGTTTCCACCATGTCCCTTCCAGCTGAAATCCCTCATGAGCTCCCTCGTATGTGCGGAAACAACCGTCCTGTCACCCCTGGGGTCATAGACGACTATCTGAGCGATGTGGTGGTTGAGGGTCTTCCTCACAACGAGCCTGGGCTTGCCGGACTTAAGAAGGGCAAGCCTCTTGTGGTAGTTAGTCTTGCCCTCTCTTCTCCTTCTGAACGGAACCCTGTACCTCGGTCCGTGCGCCATCTCTCTCACCTCACTCCTTCAAGATACCGTGCTCCCCCATGAAGAGGTAGAGCTGCCTCTTGTTCTTAAACTGGCCGCCTTTAGCCCTTATGTAGAGCCTCCTGTAGGTGTGCTCGTCGAGCTTGCCCTCAGCCTTGAGCTTCCTGAGCTCCTTCCTAAGGGCCCTTATGGTCATCATCCAGCGCTCCTTCCTGCTCATCCTAGCGGTCTTCTTGCCCTTCCTGCTTCCAGGGCCCCTGTGACGGCCCTTTTTCCTGGCTTCTGTCTTAAGTTTAGTCCTGTATGTACTCTGTCCCCTAACCGGTTTCTTCTTTATTACCCCATCATGAATCAGCCTTCTTACATCCTCACGGGTTATCGCGGTACTGACATCCTCCATTTTCTCGGGGTCAATCCATACCCTGTTTTCACCGCACTTCAACAAATCAGCGGCAATTCTTCTCTGCATCTTGAGCATAATCCCACCTCACGGGTTGAGTACTTTAATACCAAGTTCTTTAGCCTTGGCAACTATCATCTCTCTCTTTCTGGACCCAACTGTCCCTCCAATCCTAGCAACCTGTCTGGTCGGGTCTATTGCCTCAAGCCCTCTGACGTTGTGGATGAGGACCTCCTCGTACCCGCTTGGATGAAGTCCGCGGACGACCCTTGGTGAACTCCACCCAATACTGGGGGAACGGGCCCTGCCCTTCTTCTTGAGTCTGAGCTTGCTGTCGATTCCTTTCGGTCTGCGCCATTTTGGATCGTTCTTGAACTTAGGATATCTCCACCATTCTTGGCGGAGGAAGCACGGCTTCTTTCTCTTAATCTTTGCCCTTATCCTAAGGAGTCTCGCTTTCTCATTCATCTCTCACACCTCAGAACTTTATAGATTTACCCGCTTTCTCGGTTATGTAGATACCATCTTGAAATACACGTCTGTCCCATTTGGTTACCCTGGT
>JALVUT010000203.1 GCA_027035445.1 Thermococcus sp. | reverse complement strand
TGCCAGGAAGGCCGTGCCAGAGCTGGATCACCCTCTGACCGAGGTGCGGCGTTATAGGTAAGACGTCCGTCGTTACAACGAACTTCGCCCGGATAAGCTCTTTGAGACCCTGAGGGGAGTAGAGGGGAACCCCTTTAACGTCGGGGTACCTCTCAACCAGGGCACTCCACTCCGTGGGGTTTGGCTCGTTTAGTAGCCATACTAACTCGTACCCTTCGTTGAGCTTGTGAATGTACTTGAAGAGTGCAAGAGCGTTGTCTGAAACGTCGGGAGTGGAGTAGAAGATTATCCTATCGTCATCTTTGGGTACAGTGTTCGCCAGTGAGAGTATCCTTGAAGCCAGCAACTGGAGTTGGACGCGGTTCATGGTTATCGTACTTAGTCCATGTAAAGCTTTAAAACGTTCTCGGAGAACGTCTCTTTGACGATGAACTTTTAATATATGGTATCAAATGGGGGGAGGAGCCTTGAAGGTTTCCGTGATAACCGCAGTATACAACGTGGCGGACTACATTGATCGCCTTCTAAATTCCCTGGAAAGTCAGACCTATAAGGACTGGGAGTTCATAGCCGTTGACGGACAGTCCACCGATGGAACATATGAGAAACTGCTCGAGTTTAGGGACAAGTATCCTTCAAAAGTTGAGGTCATAAGGTCACCTCATAGAAAAGCCGGGATTAGCTTTGATAGAAACTTGGGGCTAGAGATCTCTTCCGGCAGGTTTATCGCGTTCATTGACGGTGACGATTGGTGGGCACCATCCTTCTTGGAAGACACCGTTGTTCATATCAAGCACTATGACGGAGTTTTCACGGCTTCGTACGATGTCTTGGATAGGAGAGGCAATCGAACTTTTGTGGAAGTTCCATATAAAAAGTTTGGAGAGGTTTCATGGAAAGAAATCGTGAGGGGGGACGTGAGATTTGGGATAGGTAACACTCTTCTTCGGAGAAATCTCGTTAAGAGAATAGGCCTCCGTTTTCCTGAGGGCCGTAACTTCAGCGAGGACACGTATTTCATGATGATGTATGCATCCCAGGTTCGTAGAGTCTACGGCGTTTCTAACAGGGATTTCTTTCACCTGATAAGACACAATTCCTCCGTGAGGAGCAATTCAGATGTTTCAGTTTCCATTGAGAAAATTGATAGTGTGGTAGCCAACCATAGAGAACTCTGCAAGAAGGTTGTCCGTTGTAGCAGGATGGATCCTGAAGAGTTTTGCAGGCTGTTCATGAAAGTTCTTCACCCGTATTCTGTAATGACTTATGTAACATCCATCTCTGAGTCATTTGGTAGGAATACTGGCAGGGCAATTTTTAAGAAGTATTCCACAGAAATCTTCAAGTTCCGACCTACAGCTTCCCATCCATCCCTCCTTACCTTGGTGTGGATAGTGGATCTGTTCGTTCCTGGAGTTAGAAATCTCCTGAGGAGGTTCTTTTTGTGACGATTTATATTTACATTCATCGCGTTGGAACCAAAGGAGGTGCCCAGCTTGTAATGAAGAAGGTTGTCGAGGTACTTAACGAGTTGAGGGGGGAGTTTGACTTGCACATAACATGCTCCCTCGATGGAGTTGAAAAATGTGATCTATGTGACGAATTCTTTAAATACAATCAGGTTTTTCCTTCAAGCATTGGTGAACTTGTGTCAAATTTGGTCCTTCAGAAAGGGTTATCCAATAAGCGTTTTGATGTTATGATAACACATACACTCCTCACCCCGAATTTTGTGAGAAATAATCGACATACTATAGTGTTTGATGGGAGAGATTGGACAAACTTTATTAGAACACGAAACTTGATTGGAAAATTAATAGAGTATATCCCCTGTAAAATCCGTGAAGTGCAGTATAAAAATTCCGTGATTTTTTTAATCAATCCAAGAAATAAGGATTACTATCTTAAACTTCATCCCCGAAAGATCTTTTTTGTGCCTAATGGCGTTGATGTTAAGCTAGTGTCTTCTGTCATCCCTCAGCCAAAAGTTTACGATTTTGGTTTTATTGGAAGGTTTTCTCCCGAGAAAAATCCTGATCTCATAATTAACACATTCAAAAATACACAATTCAAAGGCTTGATGATAGGTGCTCCTCAGAACAGAGTTGTTGGAAACATTGAAATAAAAAAGTTTATGAATCATAAAAAAGCTTTGGAGGAGATAAAAAAGGTCAAAATTGGCATCATCCCATCTATCCATGAGGCCTCGCCTTTGGTGATACTGGAGTTCCTATCTTTAGGGATCCCCGTCATTGTGAGTGACTCCATAGATGCTCCATATGTAAAATATTGTGAAACGTTCAAATGTTGTGATGGTGAGGATTTGATGAACGTGTTCCTTAGAATCCACAGAAACTATCCCAAATATCAGAAAAGGTATCTTAAGATAAGAAGGCGTGTTATGAGAGAATACAATTGGGATTTAAATTTAGCCAAGTATTTGGGCAATATGGTCCGAGATTTAGTCCTTCACACTTAGCTACAATCTTATGGTTGATTAGTACTTTACTGAATAGTTTAAAGACCCCCTCTCACAGATCATCAATGTGTCATCACAGAGACAGTTACCATGTTGTTCACCCATTCCCCGTGTGGATTGATTAAATTTGAATCCTACTTGTCGTTCCGGCCGATATAAATGTAACCCCCAATGGTCGCGAACGCCTGACTCACCACAGTCGCCACCGCCGCCCCACTCGCGCCGTAATGGAGTATGAGGATGTAATTTAGAACGACGTTCAGTAAGGCCGTGAATCCGGTTATCTTCGTGAACGTCAGCTCCTTTCCCGTTGCGTTCATAAAACTCCCGAAGAGGGAGTTCAAGAACATGAATGGTATCGCAAAGGCCAAAACTCTCAGAACGGGAACGCTTGAAAGGAACTTATCCCCAAAAACTATCACGATTCCTAAGCGGGCGAAGATGTAGTACCCCATCACACCGATAATACCGATTCCTAGGAGCATCTGAAGGCTCTTTTTAAAAAGAAGCTCAAGCGTTCTCCGGTCTTCCTTCCACAGCCTTGCCATAGAGGGCATTGTTGTAGCCACAACTATGTTTGGGATAAAGAGTGAAACCTCGATTAGAGTATATGCTGCCCTGTAAATTCCCGTTTCATAATCCCCCCTCAGTAGGTTGAGCATTACCATGTCCGTCCTGTAGTAGATGAGGGTGAAAAGGCCAATGAGCCAGAATGGGTAGGACTTTTTCAGGAGTGAGGCCCAGACCCTCGAGTTGAACCGGACTTTTATCCTATTAGCAAAATGGGAGCCCCACCGTATCCTAAGTAGTTCCCTCATAGTGTACCCAATCAGGATCGTGGTGATGAATGGTAGCAGTGATCTGGTGGTGTATAAGACGGCCCCAGCGACAAAGAACGCCCACATCCGTTCGATGACCCTTGAAATGGCCTCGTATTTTGTAACCTCGTGAGCGTACATCAACCTGACGAACACATAGGAGACCCATGTGAGCATCGCCTCAGCTCCGGTCAGGACTATGAGGAGCTTCATCCACCCCGGCTTCGGTAGGGGTAGCGTTAGGGCAACGATTATCAGGAAGTTTAGCACCGCGAGAACAATCTTGAATCCCAGAACGTCAGGCAAAAGCTCCTCCGCTTTGCTTCTGTCCCTCGCGACCTCGCGCATGAAGTAGTAGCCAACACCCAAATCCGAGAATACTCCCAAGAGGCCCACATAGTAGAATATGAACGAGTACTGCCCCAGACCTGCCGGTCCGAGGGTTCGGCTCAGGAGAACTATTATGCCGTAGGCGAAGAGCTTGGAAACTATCTCGGCACCAAACAGCCAGCCCGCGTTCTTCAGGAGTCTGAGTTTCAAACCCTCTGTTACCATCGTGTTTCTCAGGATCAGGATGTTTAAAAAGCTAATGATAGTGTTTGAGATACTGCCAGGATAATTCTGACTCTCGCCAAGTCATGAAAATACAAACATAAGCCCCGATGAATATACGTGAGTTTTTCACGTGTAATGTAGAAGCTTTAGTATACTCTCACTGTGTACACCCCCTGGATTTTTGGGAGTTCACTTAACCTTTAATGAAAGAGCTGAATACAACCCCCAAATCAAAGAAGAACGCTCCAGACTAGAGATCCCGTTAAGTAAACAAAGACAAAACACACGGTAAACTCATGGTGAACATTAGTTAACTTATGTGAACAACCAGGGAAAGTGTTGTAAACTCACCACTAAATCGCCAGTTTACGAGTTCACTCCTAGTTAACTTTGTGTTAACTCTCCACCCAAGTTTATTTTTGGATGTTTTTGGGAAGATGTCTACCTGTAGATGGACCGTATTTTAGGAGCTTTATTATATCGTCGAGCATTTGGGCTCCCTGAGAGTCTCCATGTAATTGGAGTGCGTCTCTGTAGGTACTCGCGAGCTCTAGTACATGAGTTATAACCTCACCGGAGATGTGACCTTTTCCCGTTGTTTTCTGAGCTTTCCATAGTGCGCCAGTGAGTGCGGCCCATTCCTTCACGATTGCGTAGTCGTGTTCACTAATAACCTCCCCCATATCACCTGGGGCTAATATCAGCTTCTGAAGGAGACAGTCAATTAGTGGCATGCCAAGGAGGGACACGACGAAGTTCATTGTCCCTTGGAGGGTTGTTGTGTAGTTTTCAAGGCTTTCAACCCTCTTGTTTAGGGTTGAGAGATTACTGTTAACAGCTTTGTACTGAGAATTTAACTTCTCCTCCGTTTCTTTACTCAGCTGAAAACCTAATTTTCCAATGGTTCTTTTCAACCCGTGGAGTTCTTCGCTCAGGCTTTCAATTTCATCACTGAGGTCAAATACGGTTATCTCGGGCAATCCTTTCAGCTCTAGATATTTATTGTATATCTCAACGACAGTATCGGATGGAATTTTAAGCTCTTTAACGATTGCGACTGGATCTTTTCCCTCCTCAAGGAGCGTAAAGACCTCTGCTTCCAGTTCTCCTCGAGATCTCAGTAGGAGTTCTGTATAATCTTTCTTAACTCTGGACACGTAGGATTTCGAAACACCGAGGCTGCCCGCTATTTCAGTCACTCCCTTTCCCTCTTGGAGTAGTTTGACTATCTCTTTTCTTTTACTATTTCGATCGCTCATAGTTTGAAAGTCTATACGGTAATATATAACTTTTTGCTTGTTTTGTTTTTTCTTTTGAAAGTCCTCCTTCCAGATAAAAGAAACGGTTAATACTCCGCCTCAACGGTTTCCAGCCTCTTGGTGTGCACCTGTTCTGGCCGTGGGGAGATCCCCCAGGGGGCTCTTTGGGAATGTTTGATTCATTCAGCTTGTCTCTTTTGTTGTTAACTATGGGTGCTCTTCTATTTTCTACTTCTTGTTCGATTCTTCTGCTTATTATCCAAACATTGGTTTTTAACTGGTATTGATAGAAATCCTTATAAACTCTAACTTCAGATTTCATTCGATGACTATTCCAGGTGGTGCAAATGAAACGTGCCATGGTTGTTGGGGTTCTGGCCCTTCTGGTCTTCGCCGCCGGTGCCAAGTTCGGGGTTTCCTACTTCAGCAACGTGGCGAGGTCGGACGGCAACGAGATATCCACCGGTGACTTCGACGTGGGAATAAGCCGCGACGGGAGCAGGTACTACGACGACTACCGGCTCTTCTCCTTCGACAATATGAAGCCCGGTGAGAACAGGACCTTTGAGTTCTACATAAAGAACAGGGGTGACTACCAGATCTCATCTATCGAACTGCTCTTCAACGTTACTGATCTGGAGAATGGCAAGATGAGCAGGACTGAGTCGCTAGTTGACGGAACACCTGATACCGGGGAGCTGAGCAGGTATCTGATTATCAAGGATTTCCGGGTATCCGTTGAGGGCAGGGAGAACGTCCTGAACGGTTACATCGGCAAGTCCCTGAGGGAGCTGAACTCCACCTCCCTGGACATATTCGAGGGTTCTCTCCCGGAGAACGGCGTGGTCAAGGTCTCCGTTACGGTTCAGCTTTTGCCCTCCGCGGGCAACGACTGTCTGACGGACACGTCAAAGATCGGTCTGCTCATCACCGCCAGGCAGTGATGCAAAAGTCCTTAAGACCTTCCCCCAACTTAACCCTGCGATGATGATTGATGGGCGACCTGACTGATGAGGAAGGTAAGGTGATCGCTGAGCATACCTTTTTAACGCCCCCTTCCCCACTTTTCTTGGGATGATGACTTCAGCCTTGCCTGAGGCCCGTGATGATGGAGTGACGGACTGACCGTCCACCTTTCTATTATCCTAAAATAATTAGAAAACCTAATAAAGTTAGACTACAAACTGACCTGCGAGGGTTTGTGTGCCTTATATCTAAGATTGTGGTGATACCGTGGACGAGTTGTACAGGCCGATATGGCTCAGCATCGTTGGGAACATTATCCTCTCCCTGGCAAAGCTTACCGTGGGCTTTCTCTACTCAAGCATAGCCCTCGTCTCCGATGGAGTTCACTCGCTGAGTGACGTATTGACGAGCGTTGTTGGCTACTTCGGGATAAGGGTTTCCTCCAGGCCTCCCGACAAAAGCCACCCCTTTGGCCACTCACGCTTCGAGCCACTTGTGGCCTTCCTCATTGCGGAGGCCCTTCTGGTGGTTGCATATGAGATAGGCCGCGACGCCTTTTTCCGGCTCCGCCACGAGGTCCCTCTCGAAGTTAACGGTCTCATGCTTGGTGTTGCCGTTGTGTCCATTCTGGCCAAGGAGGGCATGTTCCGCTATTCGGCTCACGTTGGCAGGAAGCTTAACAGTCAGATTCTTATTGCCGATGCATATCACCACAGGAGCGATGCCCTTAGCAGTCTGGCGGTTCTGGTCGGTCTGGTGGCCCAGAGATTTGGCTTCGAGTATGGGGACTCTTTAGCCGGTCTCGTGGTGGTAATCTTTCTCCTGAGGGTCTCCTTTGGTATAATCCTCCAGAACGTCGGCTACCTGACTGGCAGGAGTCCACCGTCCGAGGTCTGCTGTAGGATAAAGGAAACCGTCATGGCCGTTCCGGGGGTCGTGGGGGTTCATGACCTGAGGGCACACTACGTCGGGAACAAACTTCATGTGGAGCTCCACATTGAGGTGCCACCGGAGTTGACGCTGAGGGGGGCCCACGATATCAGCCACGAGGTGAAGAAGTGCATAGAGGAGCTGCCCGAGGTCGAGGTGGCCTTCGTCCACGTGGACATAAAAGGGGTTACGGATTAACGCCCGCGACGATTTCTCGAAGGTCTCTTAAAAACTCCTCCAGATGTTCCCTTTTCACGTGGGGCATCATCACGATCCTGATGTAACCCCTGTGGGCGCTTATACCCCAGCCACGCCTCTTGAGCTTCTCCTCAACCCTCTCCAGATTCTTGGTACCGAAGGACACTATGTTGAGCACCGGCTCGCGGATAAGGTAGACCCCGGGTATCTTCTTCAGCTCGTTTGCGAACCATCTGCTCAGCTCCATTGCCCTCCCCACGATCCCTTTGTAGCCCTCAAAACCGAGGTGTTTTATCATGGCCCACACGGCGAGGGCGTTTGCCCCTGGCCTCGTCCCGGTTATGGTTGCCTGCCAGACCTTGCCGCCTGCCAGGTAAGGCGCAGGAACGCTTATGGCCTCGACGAACCTCTTCTCCCGAAAGATGATGCCACCTGCTGGGATGGGAACCATACCCATCTTGTGGGGGTCTATGGTTACGCTTTTCACACCCCTGAGTCTGAAGTCGAAGTCCGGAAGCTCGTAGCCCAGCGCCCTCGCGAAGGGCATGACGAATCCACCGAAGGCGGCATCAACGTGAAGGGGAACGTCGTAGTCCAGGGCAAGGTCGCTCAGGGCGGGGATGTCGTCGACAACACCGAGGCCGGTCGTTCCGGCTATCCCAACGATCCCGATCGTGCTATCCGTGATTTTATCCTCCACGTCCCTAACGTCAACGGAGTAATCCTCCCGCAGCTTTGCCCATACGAGCTTAACACCGAGCATCTCACTGGCCTTCAGGAAGGAGAAATGGGCGCTCTCGGGGAGTACGAGTTCCGGCTTCTCGACACTGGACACGTTGCGAAAGGCCCTGACCGCCAGGATATTGGCCTCGGTCCCGCCTGAGACGATGTTGCCGTACCCCCTTTCCAGCCCAAGAAGGTTGGAGAGCATTTGGACAGCCTCCATCTCGACTTTTTGGCTCCCAACGTGGAGACCCGGATCCCCCAGGTTCCTGTCGATGTATTCTCCCACGATCCGGATTGCAAGGGAGTGGGGATAGGTACACATTGAGCCGAGGATTTTTCCGGAATCAAACGTTAAATCTTCCGACGTTTTTTTTCTGAGCTCCTTCAGAACCGCCTCTTCTTCCATGCCTTCGTCGGGGAACATTATCTCACCAGCCCGGCTCATGTTTGATTCCTTCAATTTAAGCTTTTGCCCTCTTTAGGTACCTCCTGAAGAAGAGGGGTGTTGTCAGCGCGGTGAGCATTGAGACGACCACGACGCTCGCAAAGAGGCCCTGGTCGATTATGCCCGCACTCAGCCCGAAGGTCAGCACCGCCATTCCCAGGCTTCCCCTGCCCCCCATACCTATCCCGATCGCGGTCGAATCCCTCCAGCTCAGACCGAAGAGCCTCGCACCAAGACCGCAACCGAACAGTTTCCCAAGAACCGCGGCCGTGTAGAGCAACAGGATCAGAAAGGGCTTTATATCATTCAGAGGCGGGTTGAACATCAACCCCACGTACACGAAGAACAGGGGAATGAAGAACTCCGTGAGGACGACCTGAAGATTCTCTATCAGCTCGTTGAGTTTTATCCTGGTCACGACCATTGGGTCCTTCCTCTCGCGGAGACGGCTTATGGTCAGGCCTGCCAGGTAGGCTCCTATTATCTGGTTGAGGCCCACCTGTTCCGCCAGTATTGCCAGGGTGAACGTAAGGATTAGGGTGAACGTGAAGAAGACGTTGAGGTTCCTGACCAGCGAATAGAACCAGCGTGAGCGCTTGAAAATGTACTCCGATACCATGAGGATCGCCGTGATAAAGAGGGCTATCTTGACGGTCAGCACCTCCAGCATGACGGCTGTCAGGGCCCCGTGCATCATGCCCGTGATCACACCGATAAGGTACACCGCGATGATGTCATCGACGAAGGCCGCCCCCATGATTATAGAGGACACCTCCCTCTTCACCCTCTCTCTCAACAGCACCCCGCTGGTGACCTCTATCGCGGTGTTTCCAAGGGTTGCCCCGATGAAGACCGCCGCCCCGATACCCTTCCCAAAGAACCTCACCGTGGCAAAGCCAAAGAGGAATGAAAACGCCACCCCCAGGGCCGCAACGACAACGGTCTTTTTGGTGTTCTGGGCTATCGCCGAGAAGTTGCTGGTGAGCCCCATGTACAGCATCATCATGATGAGGCCGAAATCCGCCAGAACCTTGAGCTCTTCACTTGGCTGAATTACCCCGAGGAGGAAGGGGCCCAGCATGATGCCCGTGAGGACATGGGCTATTATTGGATGTATCTCGACCTTCTCGAACACCCACTCGGTGCTTTTGGCCACAACGAGGAGAAGTGCGAGGGCCATCAGGGAGTACACTTCATCCCCTCCTCATCAGCAGGATCGCCACGATCCACAGAACCATCAGAAGCACCGCCAGAATCACTGCCAACGTTGCCGCCCGCCCCGTTCCAAAGACTATGGGGACTGGACCGATCATTATCACTCCCCCACCCTCGACCTCGCTCTCCCCACTTGATGCACCGAGCAGGATCCCAATGAAGACTAACAGGAAACCGAGCACCACCATTCCCATGCCAAGTCCTATGAGGAGCATCCCCTTCTCCATACGATAAGGAGTCCCTCCCCACCTTTTAAAGCTTAACTCAACCCAAAGGATTAAAACCGTCCATTTCGACTGATCAGTATGCTGGTGCTGGTTGACCTCGACGATACCCTCTGCAACACGTGGGAGGCCGGGAGGTACACGATACTTCGGCTGATCCCCCATCTGTTGAGGAAACGGAAGTTCAGGGCTTTTCTGTACATTCTGGGTGCCCGTTACCGTGA
>JALVUT010000202.1 GCA_027035445.1 Thermococcus sp. | reverse complement strand
TGAAATCTCGTCAACGGTGAACATGGCAACCACAACTTCGGGGATGGGGCTTTTAAGGCTCTCGCTGGAAATATGTTCTATTTTAGGAACAAAATTTTATAAATTGTGGAACAAATTTGAGGCGGTGATGGGGATGAGAATGAGTTCCAAGGAGATAGCCATACTTGGAATCATGCTGGCTCTATCGCTCATGCTGGAGGTGATACCCATTGAGATGCCGACGGTGTGGGGAATGAGGATAGACCTGGTGGCGGTCCCTGTGATCATGGCCTACCTCCTAACTGACTTCATGGGGGGGCTAACTGCAATTTTTCTGCTTTTTGTAGGCTTGAGCCTGATCTCTCCCACCAGTTGGCTTGGAGGTTTTATGAAGGCCAGCGCAACTCTACCGGTTCTGCTTGGACTTGAGGTGGCAAGACGGGTCATCCGTTTCAACTTTGAAGAAGCAGACGGGAGGAAGCTCATAACCTTCGGGGTCTTGGCGTATCTTCTGGGGATCGCCATTAGAATTCCACTCATGGTGGCCTTCAACTACTACTTCGCCATTCAGATGTTCCTCGGGATACCGCACGGGAGGGTGGTTCAAACGGTGGAGGAGTGGACGCACGTTCCCTTCTGGGTGGCAATCGGACTTCCCAATGCTATCCAGACTGTCATAGACGTTTTCGTGAGCCTTGCAGTGACGTTACCTGTGCTGCGGAGACTTCCACATCTGTTGGGGTAACTATGTTTTGATCGGGTGTCCTTCGGTACAGCCCCTCTGGATAATTCATGGTTCATACTCCGTCGAGGCTATAAAAACATCAGGTCCGAAGTGCACGTTGAAGGAGTTCAGGAAGAGTCTCGCCAGGGTGCGGTAATCTTCCCTTCCGGTGAGCTTATAGGCAAGGGTGTACATCCCCACCGCCATACTCTGTGCGTATCCTGAAACCCATGGAACACTTGAGTTCTGGAACGGGAAGTACATGTAAAACACGGCGTAGGCGGTTCCATTTTGGTCTTCTATCTCCGCGAACTGTTCAAGCTCGTTCAATATGGCCAGCATACTGCTGTAATGTCCGTTACCATAGTAGATCTGGGCCCAGTGTAGCGCGGAGATCGGGCAGAGGTTGAACCCCCTGGCCGGATAGTAGACGAATGGCAGATGACTTCTGAACGGTCCTTTCTTAATTCGAAGTACCTCGGAGTACGGGGATTCATTGGAGAAGACGAGCACCAGGCTTTTTCTTCCTGGACGGTTCCACATTGAGTAATAATAGTCCGTGGTTTTCATACTCAGCAGGAGGATCTCAAATCCCTTGGCCGTCAGCTTTCCGGTCTTGGCCAGGAAACCCAGTGTCTTTAGGTGGTATTCGAGATCCCGGTATGCCTGGAGGTAACTGATGTTCCCGGTGTCTTTCCATAACTTTATATACTCGGCTCTAAGCTTTCGGTTTTTATCAAGCTCATCTTGGAAAGGTGCCTTCTCATAGGGAAGGTTCCTCTTTATCCACGCTGTAATGGCTCCCTCGTTGCCCTCAGCCAGTCTCTGGAGTTGCCCCCTGCTAACGTAACCACTGAAACTCCTGTCCTCCATTATGTAGAAGCTCCCCAGTTCGTGAACAACCTCCAGCGCAAGTAGGTAACGGCCCGGGATGGGGGTAGTGAGCCTGATGCTCTCACTGAGGTGGTACCCGTCGAGGTTCCAGTTCATGACCTCGCCGGTGATGTGGAGTGACACCTTCCCAGGTCTTTCGGTGGATACCATCACCGGCACATTGGTCACCTTCAGGGGCACTCCGTTTACAGTGATGTTGAAGAGTGAGACGTCAAAGATGCTACCTCCATCCTCCAGCATGACGTAGACCTCCAACTGTCCATTTTCTGCACTGTTGGACACTTTGATGCAGCCGGAGGAGACGGCCATTAGGAACAGGAGAAGCACCGCCATGCCCTCTGCTCTCATGTCACCCCACGATGGAAAAAAAGGGATAGAAGGGTATAAGCTTTTCTTAGAGGTTGCCCAGTATCTCCTCACCCTCCACAGTCCTCTCGCAGTAGTGACAGCGAAGCCTCAGGGGGTTCCTGGATTCAACTCTGAAGCGGGGCCTAATGTACTCGTGGTTGCTAACACAGTTCGGGTTGGGACAGTGAAGTATCCCTACGATCTCATCTGGTATCTCAACCTTGAACTTCCCAACGATCTTGTAGTCCTTCACTATGTTCACGGTCGCAGCCGGTGCGATGAGGGCTATCTTGTTCACCTCGTCCTCGCTCAGGTAGCGTCCCTCAACCTTAACGATGTCCTTCCTCCCGAGCTTCTTGCT
>JALVUT010000201.1 GCA_027035445.1 Thermococcus sp. | reverse complement strand
CATCTCAAGCTTCTTCCTCTCACCACCGGAGAAGCCGACGTTGAGTCCCCTTGAGAGGATTGAAGGATCAAAGCCAAGCTCTTCAACTGCCTTGAATATGATGTCGTAGGCTTCAACCTCCTCTATGTCCCTGAGGCTCTTGAGGGCCCTCTGGAGGAAGGTGATGACCTTAACTCCCTCCACCTCTATTGGATACTGAAAACTGAGGAGGATGCCCTTCCTGGCACGCTCCTCCGGCTTCGCCACGGTTATGTTTTCTCCTTCAAGGAGTATCTCCCCTTTTGTAACCTGATATTTTGGATGCCCCGCTATAGTGAGGGCGAGTGTTGATTTTCCACTCCCGTTTGGCCCCATAACAACGTGGAGCTCGCCCGATGCGAGTTTAAACCCCACTCCTCTGAGTATTTCCTTATCAGCAACCCTAACATGAAGATTTTCCACTTTCAGCATGAGCATCACCATTCTTTTTATACACGGGTTTGGGTAGAAAAGTACACTTTTAAAACCTTTCTTCGCAGATATGGGTAGTATAGTTTCAGAACTCATATCACACCTTTCCTTTCAAGGACATCGAGAATGCGCTGAAACTGCTCGATCTTCCCGCTCGTGACCACCCTATCCGGCCTGAAGGGGCAGTCGCAGTAGGGATACTCAAGAAAGGCCTGATACGTGCCTATCCTCTTTGCTATCGCCACTATCTCCTCCTTGTCCATACCGAGGAGGGGCCTGTGGATGGGGAAGCGCACGCTCATTGTCTCGAAGTAGAGATTGGCAAGGGTCTGGCTCGCCACCTGTCCGAGGCTGTCGCCGGTTACGATGCCGAGGGCATTTTCCTCCCTTGCTATCTCAGCTGCCCTCCTCAGCATCGCGACCTTGCATAGGACGCACGTCCATTCCTGAAGGCCCAGCCTGCTCAGGACTGAGACATAAGGCTTCAACACCTCAAAATGGTTCTCGACAATGAGTTCAATATCCTTTGGGGAGTAGTCATTGAGTATATCCACGGTCTTCTCAACGACGCTCCTCGCATTCAGCCCCTGATCAAAGTGGAGCGCCGTTATTTCAGCCCCGCGCTTGAGCATGAGGAAAGCCGCAACCGGCGAGTCTATGCCTCCGCTGAGGAGAACGACCACTTTTCCCTGAGTTCCAACAGGCAGACCGCCCACACCTCTAATCTTCTCAAAGAAAACATAGGCTCTCCCAGAGATTATTTCTATACCCACAACGGGCTCAGGGTTCTTCAGGTCGACCTTCCAGCCGAAGTTCTCAACGATGAAAGCACCTATTTCGCGGTTGACCTCAACGGAAGCCCTGAGAAAAGTTTTGTCAAGCCTCTTGGTCTCAACCTTGAAGCTCTCCGGGCTGTGGCCTTTGAGGACCTCCTTAAGATAGAAGGGAACTTCCTCATAGCTCATTTCCCTCGCTGGGGAAACCGAAACAACACCGGAAACCTTTGCTATGATTTCCGCCGCCTCATCGGGCGCCTCCACGAGAATCCTTCCCCTTACTATCCTCGCCTTTCCTTCGATTCCCTTCCTCCGGAGGGCGGCGAGTATGTTATCCCTCAGCTTTCTCTCAAACTCCCTTCTCTTGCCGCCCTTGATGCCTATCTCGCCGTAGCGCACTATTATCACTTCAACCACCTAAATAGCGGGCGAAGAAGTTTTTCGCCTCGTTCTCGTCGTCTACACCCCTTACCACCATTCTACCACCTTGAAAGATCAGGATCTCAAGGTAGTCGTCCTCGAACTGGATGAACTGGCTCGTCTTCAGGGGCTCGATACCAAGTTTCTCCAGCTTCTCTTCAAGGTTGTCGAAGTTTATACTCATTCTGGCCGGTGGTGTAACCTGTATTGAGCCATCACAGAGTCGTTCTATCTTCATTCTCTTTTCTAAAAACTCGAACTTCCTTAGCGAACACGCCGGACAATCCTCTCTCTTAAGCACCTCAATCCTCTCGAAGTCAAGGGTCTTGGTGTCGAAGAACACCAACTCACTTGGTACCCCCTCACTGAGGAGTATTCTCGCCGCGAGAGAGACTGCAATGGAGGCCGCCAGTGGAGGAACATAGCTCATTATCCCGACAACTGCACACGTTGGCATCGGGCTCTCCGGGAGCTTGGGCATCAGACAGCGAAAGCACGCCGTTTTTCCGGGAATTATAGGCATCACGTTGCCGTAAGTCGAGAGAACGCCCACATATATCCATGGCTTGCCCTCTTTGACTGCGTAGTCGTTTATCACCTGCCTCGTGTAGATGTTGTCGGTTCCATCGATTATCAGGTCAGCTTCATCGAGCAGGCTGACTGTCCC
>JALVUT010000200.1 GCA_027035445.1 Thermococcus sp. | reverse complement strand
GCAGGGGTACGATACAGTGGTTGGGGAGAAGGGCGTAACGCTCTCCGGGGGGCAGAGACAGAGGATAGGGCTCGCGAGGGCACTCCTCCTCAACCCGAAGATAGTGCTGCTTGATGATCCGGTCTCGAACCTTGATGTTGAAACCGAAAAGAGACTCGTTGAGGATTTAAAGGATATTCTCAGGGATAAAACCGCTCTGATAGTCTCGCAGAGACTTTCCCTGGCCAGGTTAGTCAACAGGGTAATCGTGATGAAAAACGGGAAGATCGTGGAAGATGGGAAACCGGAGGAGCTCGCAAAGGGGGGCGGAGCCTTCAGTGAGATGGTCAAGACAGCAGGTGAGACGGATGGAGGGTAAAACGAAGTCGTCCCTTCCGCTCCTTAAACGGTTTATCGGGGAGGTGCTGTCCGAGAAGAGAACCCTCGCTGTAGTTGTGGTGAGCATAATAGGCTCCGCCGTTGCCAATATTGCCTCGCCTTACATCCTGAGCGTTGCGATAGATAGCTACATACTTCCTGGCAGATATGAGGAGCTCTGGCGTATAGCACTCCTTTACCTCGTCTCCCTCATTGGGCAGTGGTTCTTCGTAACGCTTCAGGCATTCTACACGGAGGTATTCGGTCAGAAAGTGCTCAAAAACCTTAGAGAGAGGCTCCATGAGAAGATGCTGGCCTCAAGCCTGGACTTCTTCAAGGAGAAATCTGCAGGAGACCTCGTGTCGAGAATCATCAACGACACCAACCTGGTCAACGACGTTCTCGTTTCAGGTCTCCTGGGCGGGCTGGGGAGCTTGTTCAGTCTAAGTGGCATAATCGTGGCCATGCTGCTCCTCGATGTCAGGCTAACCTTGGTGGCCTTCACAAGTGTCCCCCTGATGGTTCTGGTCGCCATATACTTCGGCGGTAAGATGAGGAGGGCATATCGCGAGACAAGGCAGAAGATAGCAAAGATCTCCAGTGTGGTTGAAGAGAGCGTCGCGGGGATCGAGACGATAAAGGCCTTGGGCAGGGAAGGAGACGTTGAGAAGGAATTTTCCAAAGTCTCAACTGAGACCGTAAAAGCTTACCTTCGGGTCGCAATCTATATGAGCCTCTTCTGGCCCCTTATGAGTATAACCAGCCTGTTTTCGGTTATAGTGGTTATAGCTTACGGCGGTTACTTGGCGTACCAAGGAGCTGTTAGCATCGGCGTTGTAGTTGCCTTCATCCAGTACACCTAGCGGTTCAGGGGACCGATAAATAACGTTGTGAGTATGTACGACAGCCTGCAGTCAGCACTGGCGGCGCTGGAGAGAATATACGGGATACTCGATGATGAGAGCGTGGAGGACTACAGGGGCCTCAACATCAGAAAGCTTGGGGGAGAGATTGAATTTCGCAACGTCTGGTTCGAGTACGAGAAAGGGCGACCTGTTCTTAAGGGTATCAAACTCTCCCTCCCTGCCGGCTCGAAGGTAGCTGTGGTAGGCAGAACCGGAGCCGGAAAGACGACCCTTGCAAATCTGATAATGAGGTTCTACGACCCGACCGAAGGGAACATACTCTACGACGGAATGAACGGAAGGGGGATAAACAGGAAGAGTCTGAGGAGGAGGATCGGCTACGTCCCGCAGGAGACCTACCTCTTCCCAGGAACCATAATGGAGAACATACTAATGGCAAATCCCGGGGCCACGGAGAAGGACGTGATAAGGGTATGCAAAGAGCTAGGCGTTCACGGGTTCATAACACGGCTTCCACAGGGTTACGAGACCTCTGCAGGGGAGGCAGGAAAACTCCTGTCCGTGGGTGAGAGACAGCTGATTTCACTTGCGAGAGCCCTTCTCAAGAATCCGGACATAGTAATCCTCGATGAGGCGCTGTCGAGCGTCGATCCGAAGACTGAAAGGCTGGTCCAAGATGCAATGCTGAAACTGATGGAGGGAAGGACGAGCATAATCATAGCCCACCGCCTCGGTATAACCAGATTCGTGGACAAGATTGTAGTTATCGATAACGGTAGAATCGTTGAGGAAGGGCCGTTCAAAGGACTCCTTGAGAAAGGAGGCTATTTCCACAGACTCTACGTTTCTCAGACTGGAACAGAGAAAGGAAAAGTGTTACCCCAGCTCCTTCCTGAAGACGAGAACGTTGGGGCCTTCAACGTCTCCCCACGTTTGTAAACCGAACTCCCTTAGCGAGGGAATTTCCCTATCCAACTCCTCGGGGAGAACAACGTAGAAGACTTCCAGCCCCCTTTCCTTTGCCACCCATGCCATCGCTGGAAGCATTGCCGCGATGATGTCAGGCTCAACCGAGAGAGGTGTGAACGTTAAATCCGGAGTTGT
>JALVUT010000199.1 GCA_027035445.1 Thermococcus sp. | reverse complement strand
TGTCGATGTTCTGTTCTAGCGCGATTTTGAGCCTCTCCGTTGTTGAAGGATGCCAAGCGTCGAAGGTTCCTTCTGTGACAGAAGTAGTCGTAGTTTGGGTTGCATCTTTCGTGCTTGTCGTAGTATCGGTGTCTTCGGTCACCCCTTGGCTGATGTAAGGGCTGCCTGTCATTGGGCCGGAAACGTTATTCTCTTGTGGCCCCGAGGATATATCCCATACCCCATCGAGATACAACTTTCCGCGCGGTGGTTCAGGCATCAGCCAACCACCACCTTCGTCACGTTTTGCTGATTGTTCTTTGAAGCCTCGGCAATGGCTCTGGCGAGGTCGTGGGCGTTGATACCACCACCTGAATGGGTCGCGGCTATGATGATCGCTATGACCAGCCCAATGACCATTGCTAAGACAGCGAGAGCAAAGATGTTTCTGTAGAACTCGTTCTTGTCCCCCTTCAGGGTTTCATAGTATGCCTTAATTGAAGACCAGAGCGTCACAGGGCTCAGGGCCTTTGCGTAGCGCTTTATGTGTTCAATATTCAGTTGCCTGACGATGTATGCAGTCCCATCATCTGCAGTAAAAACAAAAGCTTCTCCTTTCTTGAGTTTAGAAACAAGCGGTATTTTCGAGAGCTCCTGTTCAAGTTTTTCAATTTCCTTTTTGACTCTCACGAGCTTTTCGAGTAGTTCAGTGTATTTCGGAGACCCCTCTTCATTGCGCTCTTCAAGTTTCTTCAGTAGTGCTTCGTAGTACGCTTCCTGCCGATAGAGAACGAGGAGGCGCTCAAGCATTTCCTTGAGGTGTTGTTTCACTTCCTCTGGTGCCTCAAGATTTTCAATCATAGAGAGCTCATGGTCTATCTCTGCATCGAGCGCGTGTGCAATGTCATATGTCAGGATTGCCGCGCTCATTCCATATAAACCCTTGATTGGCTTTGTGTAGAGGTCCTCAACTGTCCAAACGCCCTTTACTCCTTTCTGTTTATCCAGTTCGATCTCAACAGTATTATTGTCAATGGTGGGGGTGTATTTCATTGATATACTCTTTCCAACGAGTATCGTCATGACACCGACCTTGTCTTTTCCCTTGACTGGAAGCCCGAGCTGTTCTGCTCTTTTCCTGATGGATGAAACTGCACCGAAGAGGAGAAAGTTCACGACTACTGAGATGATGAGAGTAATCAGGGCCCAAATCGGGACACCAAATACTTCCACCACACTACCACCTCCAGAAGAAGCGCTTCTTGGGCTCTTCTTTTTGAGCCACATTCTTTCCAACATCAATAATCCTCATGCTTGTCTTGAGAACTTCTAGGAGGACACCACGTCCAAGTGAGAGGAGCTTTTTGAAGTAAATAACCTCGTTTGTGAAGTCTTGGTAGAGTGTATAATCCTGTTCTGCCTCGAACTTGTAGCGCGCGGCTTCTTCGAAAATCCTCAGAATGTGCATGTAAGCCTCAACCTGCCTCGCCTCGTCAGCAGTAAAGCTCGCCAATGCGATAGAAGAATCTTTTATCGCTGTATGATGTGATAATCTTTCAGGAAAATTCTTTTCCCCATATTTCAGATACTGCAGAATAGCTAGACTGGTGAGCTGATCTTCTGGAGCCTCCTCCACACCCATCGCCGAACCAAGGAGACTCATTTTGAGATCATCCCTTGTTTCTTCCAAATCACTCCACCTCCGCGAGCGTATAGAAGTAGTTCAGGCCGGCGATGACGAAAGATGTTGGGGCCATTACCCCGTAGAAAATGAACAATGCCAGGCTCTTGAACTCAAAGACAGTACCGTTGTCTACGACTTCAGTTTTCACTCCAGCCACCAGTAGCACGAGAAACATTGTCCCCGCAAAGAGGCCATAGAGGATGCTCGCCAGTTTATGGCGTCCAAGCTCATCAATAGACCTGGCAAGAAAAACCATTGCAACTGCTGTTATCACTGCTCCATAAACGTAGTACACTTCTCATCCTCCTCCCTTCTTGCTTTCTTTTCTGCCCATTTCATGAACTGGTTGAAGTAAAATGAGAGGATGAAAGTTAGAGTTATCCAAAGATACGCGTACCACACTATGTCCTTCCACGTGAGCACCCCCGCCACCGTCTCCACCTCTCATGAGGGTAAAAAGAAAGGGTCAAGGGTTCAGAACATGTTCCTGAATCCACCGATGACGAGCCTCAGGATGTACACTGCTCCTCCGACGATGAAGCCGAGGCCGATGAACATGAAGGAGGTCTTTGCGTACCCGCTGATGCTGGTCCACGCTGCCGCCCACGTTGAATTTGCAGGGAGGTTCTGGTCAATCACTGGTGTTATGTAAGCCAGTATGAGGAAGATCACACCAAGCACGATGACGC
>JALVUT010000198.1 GCA_027035445.1 Thermococcus sp. | reverse complement strand
CGGATTTTCCCGTATTTTTTCATCACGAGTTCTCTGAACTTTTTCTCGACTTCATCATCAATTGACACGTTAATAACTCCCATTAGCCAACACCAATCAACATTAGTATGGTTTGATTCATAAGCTTTTCGGTGAATGCCTTCCTAACCAGTGCCAGCCTTTCAAACACTGTACCCCGCCCTAAAGGGCGAGGCTTGTCAAAAGAAAAGGTCATAAGACTAACCACTACATGAGGCATGAATCAACCAACAGAAAAATAAATAAGCGGCTGCCTCAACTAGGGGTGAAGGGGGGAGCATTGGTGGAAGAATGGGATGAGGTTGAGGTTCCAAATAACGTTAAGGATATCTTTGTAGAGATGAAAAACACGGCCGAACTCATGGTCGACCTTGCGTACTCTGCCACCCTTTTTAGGGAAAAGGAGATAGCAGAGGAAGTCCTCGAGCTAGAGGGGTACCTCGACATACTCAACTACAACCTTATGGTGAGGGCCGTTCTGGCAGCCAGGAACATCAGGGAAGCGGAGCAGATAACCTCAATCCTTCAGATGGCCAGGTCAATAGACGACATATCCAACGCGGCCGCGGATCTAGCCAAGATGGTCATTGAGGAAAAGGTACACAGGCTCGTCACAGAGGTCATAATGGAGAGTGAAGAGACGATAGGGAGAGTGGCAATCTCCCCGGATTCAGCCCTAGTCGGGAAGAGCTTGGAAGAGCTTGACCTCCCGACCAACACCGGTGTATGGGTGATAGCCATAAGGCGCGGAAAGCGCTGGATTTTCGATCCCGACGAGGATATAAAGGTAATGCCCGGTGACATCATCATAGGGAGGGGCACGAGAACGGCACTGGACTACCTTAAGGAGATAGCGCGGGGTATCATAAAGGTGATGCCCAATGGATGAGTTCGACGACATCAGGAGCTGTCTGGTTGAGATGAAGGATCTTTCGGCCCTTATGATAGATCTGGCGTTCTCGTCGGTGATGTATAACAGCAGGGACATAGCGGAGGAGGTTTACCTCCTCGAAGAGCGGATGGACGATCTGACGCTCAAGGTCAAGAGGCTCGCACTTCGGGCGGCCAAGAGAGAGAAGGACCCTGAAAGCCTGCTCAGTATAATGGATCTCGCCGACATAAACGAGCGCATCAGCGACGCCGCCTACGGCGTGGCCGACATAGTCCTTCGCGACATAGAGCCCCATCCCATCATCCTCAGCATAATGGAAGACACAGACGAGGAACTCGGAAGGGTAACCGTGAGACCGGGGTCGGTTCTTGCGGGCAAGACCCTTAAGCAGCTCAAGCTCCCGAGCAAGATAGGCACCAGGATACTCGCCATAAAGCGGGGAACCCGGTACATCTACAACCCCGGCAAGGACGACACTGTGGAGGAGGGTGATGTTCTGATAGCGGTTGGTTCCGACCTCGACAGGCTGAGGGAGCTCGCCGGGGAAGAGGTAGAGGAAGACTGACCATTCCACGAACAAAACCCTTTTATTCTTTGAAGTTGTCCTCATTCCATGCTCACCACGCGGGGGAAAGCGCTCCTAGGGACCATCGCCATCTTTCTGCTGGCCGGCTATTCCCTTCACTGGCTCCACGAGAATCCCATAGTTGTGAGAAGCACCGAAGAAAACACCACCCTGGAGCCGGTGACCCTTGATGTGAACGCGACTGAATTATCCCCCGTTCTGGGCAACTGGACAATCATAGGGGTAGGGAGAAGAGAATACGGGGAAAACCACGCTGTGGTATCCACCTTCTACGAATATGCCGCCATTAAAACAGCAGATGGCCGGGAAGTCCTCGTGGACGGAAAGTTCAATATTAAGGTCAAACCCAGGGAAGATTCCATCGAGGTTACACTGGTTGCTGTGGACATGCTCGCTGGAAACAACACATGGCTTGGGGATCTCGTCCCCGACGATTATACAGGTTACCTAACCTTGAAAGCGACGGAGGGACCATACCTCGTGGAGCCTTCATGCCACGGCGCAGATCCCAACAAAGAGGCGTGTATGGTGGCTGCTCTCCGGGACCCCAACTGGGGCGGTGAAGTTGCCTTCGACACCTGGCCCGACTTCAGTGTTAGGGGAACCCCACCGGGCTACGAAGGAAACCTGACCTTTCACATAGTGGTGGAATATCTCGTCAGAACCGGCCCGTTCACGGCTGAAAAGAAGGGGATAATCCTCAGAATACCTGTGGAACTGATCTTCCGCGGTGTTCGAAGCGGACCGTAGTCATTTTATCTCTTTCTTCTTCACCAGCCCTTTCGCATAGGGGCAGAGTTCCCTCAGCGGGCATTCACCGCACTTCGGCCTTACGGGGTTGCATATCTTTTTTCCATGA
>JALVUT010000197.1 GCA_027035445.1 Thermococcus sp. | reverse complement strand
TCTTCTTGCCGAGTTCCCTGGTTGCCATTACGAAGCCCTCCCAGTCCTCCTCGTGGAACGGGTCCTCCAGTGAAACTACCGGGTACGTTGAGACCAGCTCCTTGTACACCTCGAGGAGTTCTCCGTTTGTGTACTCCTTACCGTTGACAACGTACTTCCCGATATCCGCGTGGAAGAACTCACTTGAAGCGGGGTCTATCGCGAAGGCTATCTCCTCTCCAGGCTTGTAGCCTGCCTCCTCGATTGCCTTGATGAGGAGCTCAAGCGGCTCGTGCGGCTCCTTCAGCGGGGGTGCAAAACCTCCCTCGTCGCCGACGTTGATGGCGTCCTTCCCGTACTTCTCGGCTATGACGCCCTTGAGGATGTGGTAGGTCTCGGAGACCCACCTTATGCCCTCGCGGAAGCTATCTGCACCGACAGGCATTATCATGAACTCCTGGAAGTCGAGCTCGTTGCCGGCGTGAACCCCACCGTTGATAACGTTGCTCATTGGAACCGGCATGACGTAGGTGTTTGTTCCGCCGATATACTGGTAGAGTGGCAGACCAAGGGCGTTGGCAGCGGCCTTGGCGACCGCCAGCGAAACGCCGAGGATGGCGTTTGCACCGAGGTTGCTCTTGTTCTCTGTTCCATCGAGCTCAAGCATAAGCACATCAATGTCCCTCTGCCACGTTATGTCCATCCCCGTTATTTCGGGGGCTATTATCTTGTTAATGTTCTCAACCGCCCTTCTGACGCCCTTTCCGAGGTAGCGCTTTCCTCCATCGCGGAGTTCAAGGGCTTCGTGGGTGCCCGTGCTTGCTCCGCTAGGAACTGCCGCGCGACCCATGCTCACGGGTGTGTAGACTTCCACTTCAATCGTTGGGTTTCCCCTGCTGTCGAGTATCTCCCTGGCAAAGACTCCTGTTATCTCAAACGGGTTCTCCATATCAATCACCTCGGGTGATATTCTCGGTGAGCATATAAAGGTTTTAGCTTCAATCCTGGCCGAAGTGATGGATACGCGTATATATCCTGACATCTTCCCCCCTCCGATGGGAGAATGAAGAAGCTAGCAGCCCTCATAGTGCTCCTGATGTTCACTCTAACACCCCTCGTTGGGGCCTGCATGAGTCCCGCGGATACCTACGCGGTGGAGGTCGTTCTCAACAAACCGGGGATAGTTTACAGGCCGTATCCGGCTTTCAATGCCCTCCACAACGTGGTAGTCGAGAACGGAACCTTCGTCTTTCGCTCCCACTACGACAGGAGGCTCTACGTCACGCTCTGGAACGCGAGCGACGGTCTCCACCTCAGGGTCCAGATACCCCTTGAGTGGAAGACCATAGACGTTTCGGTTGCCTCCCTAAACGTGTCCCTGCTCATCACCGAAGAGGCCCTTGGTAAGCTCAGGGGCGACGGATGGAATATCACAGACAACACGACCTTTGAGAGGAACGGTGTCGGGATAAGCCTGACTCCGGTCACTGGAAAAGAGTGTACGTCCAATTCTAACTGTGCCACAGGTGGCTGCTCCGGCGAGGTCTGCGTGCCCAGGGAGAACGCTTCGAAGATAGTAACTCCCTGCGTCTACCGCGAGTGGTACTCCTGCTTTGGCCTAACGAGCTGTGGCTGCGTTAATGGTCTCTGCACCTGGAAGCCGAACCCTTCCTTTGAGTCCTGTCTGAGGGGGCATGGAATCGACCCGGAAAATGTGATACGCTCCGGACACTTTGAGCTCAAGGTCGAAGCTGTTAACACACCAGACGATGAAGTCGAGGCCTCCGTAAGGGACTTTCTGGGGGTTTTCGGCGTCTCCTGCAACGTTCCCATTACATTTGTGAAGACTGCGGTAGTGAGGCTTTCTCCCTCGGTGGAGCCGTCCGAGATGAACGCCTCTGGGGCCCTGAAGGCCGAACTCGAATGGCTGACTGAAACGGGGGTTCTCATCATTAACGAGTCGGACGTTGAGACCATAGTCAAGGTTGCCGGCTGGGGAGAAGCCGGCCACAACTCCCGTATAGGCTGGTACGAGACAAAGAACGGCACTTACAGCTGGATACCTTATGGTGAAAGCCTCAATCCTCTCCTCGTCAGGTGCTTCACAAACCGGATTCCAGCATACAGCCTCCCCAACGGGACGGCCTACGTCGGTTCGACGTTTACTACACCCCTATCTTCAAGTTCCACTGCTACCGGCGGGGGTTCTCCGGGCGGGAGTATATGCGGCCCTGTTTTAATCGTTGGCCTCTCCCTGCTGGCTCTCCTGTGGAGGAGATGAACTTTTAAACCTCCCCTCTATTTTCCACCGATAACATGACTGCCACGGACTGGAAGAAGCGACTCCGCGAAGAGGGGGTTCTTGAGATAGAGGGCTTCAGGATAGAGCTCACCCTCGACAACACCTTCATGGATCTCGACTATATCCCCCGGATAATCGTCTACGACGAGAGGAGCGGGAGGTGGCACGTCCTCAGAAACCCGATTTCCAGAGGGAAGACCCTTGAAGAGAACTGGGATAACGCGGTAGGTCTCCTTGAGCAGATCGCTGCGGGTAGGGAGCTACCTATGCTCGGTGACGAGGAGGTTTCGGAGAGACTCGCTCATGCCCTTCTGGGTCTGAGTCGGATACCCAATGATCCGGGACGTGGGAGGTAATTGGGTTGTACCCTCAAATTTTCCTACTCAACCCCCATTCTTGGAGGGAAAGGCTAAAATATCTGGCTGGTGTACCATCTTCCGGTGAGTGTGGTGACGGCCAATATAGATGTTGCCAGGTACATCGATCACACCAATTTGAAACCCTATGCAATGAGGGAGGATATCATCAGGCTCTGCGACGAGGCAGTTCAGTACGGGTTCTACGCGGTCTGTGTAAATCCCTACCGCGTTAAACTCGCCAAGGACTACCTGAGGGAGAGGGGAGCAGGGGTCAAGGTGGCGAGCGTCATCGGCTTCCCGCTCGGTGCGACCCCAACCGAGGTCAAGGTCTTCGAGGCTAGGAAAGCCTTGGAAGACGGCGCAGACGAGCTGGACATGGTGATCAACATCGGCGCCCTCAAGGATGGGGACCATGAATATGTTAAGAGGGAGATAGCGGAGGTCGTTAAAGTCGCCCACGAGAGAAACGCCAAGGTGAAGGTCATCATCGAGACCTGTTACCTGACTGAGGAGGAGAAGGTCAAGGTCTGTGAGCTCGCCAAGGAGGCAGGGGCAGACTTCGTTAAGACCTCGACCGGCTTCGGCAGCGGTGGGGCAACAGTGGAGGACGTTAGGTTGATGAGGAAGACTGTTGGTCCCGGGATGGGTGTTAAGGCTGCTGGGGGTATAAGAACCTATGAACAGGCCGTTGCAATGATAGAGGCTGGTGCTACTAGGATCGGAGCATCGAGAGGTGTAGAAATCGTCCAGGGTGTCGGGAAATGAAAGAGGTTAAGGAGCTTCTCCAGGCGGTCATATCCGATTTTAAGGGGGATGGTTTGAAGCCGGACCTCCTGTTGGCGGGCCCTGGTTTTATCAAGTACGCGGGGGATGCACTTGCCGAGTGTTCCCTGAAGATATACAGGATAGAGGAGCTTGGGTACGACGCCGTTGTGGCGGACTCGGCCTACTTGGGGCAGATGAAGAAGGCGTCAAAACGTTTGTCCATTGAGCCGCTGATAAGGGAAAGTGAAATGTGGAAGGAAATAAACGAACTGAACGTTTAAATCTCAGATGAGATCCTCGACTTCAGGGTACCTCTTTTTTATTATCTGTGCGAGGCCGGCTCCCACCAGTATCCCAGTGACGGCCTGGACGGTGTTCCCAGGGAGTTCGGTCGCGGCCGCAGGCATTCCAAACATATATGACTCGAAGAGAAAGTAACCTGAGACCATTATAATCCCTCCAACCACACCGCCAACGACGAGCATGCCGATGTTGTCCGACCTCTTCGCTATGTAACCGACGGTCAGTCCCTCAAGGCCTTTGACTACCAGCGTTATCGGTGCCCACCCGGCATATCCCCCTATTATGTCACCCAGTGCCGAACCGACGCCGCCCGCGAACACTCCAACAACAGGCCCGAAGACCATCGCGGCAAACATCACCATAGTGTCCCCGATGTTTATGTAGCCCCCGGTGGCAGGTGTAGGAACCTTGATGAAGTTCGTTGCCACGGCCACCAGGGCAGCCATTATCGCTGATATCGCCATTACATTGGCGCTTTTGAATTTGTACCTTTTAATCCACACGTAGATCAAGAACACAACAACGGCGGCGGTGATGATGTACCACCCGTACGGTTTGAGTATCTCTGTTAGGTTCATTTCCTATCACCGTTCGGAATTTCAAGTTACAACTTTAAAAACTTGACTGGAGCGCTCGAATCCACCCGATGAAATGGGGAAAATGAGAAGAGATCATCCGAGGACTGCCTTGAGGGCCTCCTCAAAGATCTCCATTGCGGTGTCTATCTCCTCCTTTTTGACCACCAGTGGTGGTATGAAGCGAAGTGAGTTGTCACCGCAACCGAGGAGGACGAGTCCACGCTTTGCCGCTTCCTTAACGACCCTGTTTCTGAGTTCAGGGTTCTTCTCCTTGGTGTCCTTGTTCTTGACGAACTCAATCGCCTGTGCCAGCCCAAGACCGCGGGCGTCGCCGATCACCTCGTACTGCTCCTTGAACTCCTCCAGGTATCTGTGGAGGTGGTTCCCAACCTCCTGGACGTGGGGGAGTAGCTCCTTGACGATCTCAACGACCTCCATACCGGCCGCTATTGCGACGGGGTTGCCGCCGAAGGTGGTTGCGTGTCTGCCTGGCTTGTCAAAGCTTATTTCCCTTCTGTGTATCACACCGGCGAGAGGCAACCCCCCGCCTATGGCCTTACCGAACTGGATTAGATCCGGGGCAACGCCGAAGTTCTCGATGGCCCAGAATCTGCCGGTTCTTCCAATGCCCATCTGAACCTCATCGTCCGCCAGGAGTATCCCATACTCGTCGGCGAACTTCTTCAGCTCCCTGAAGAAGTCCTTCGGAGGGACGACGTAGCCGCCCTCCCCCTGTATGGGCTCAAGGAATATGGCCCCGACCTCCTGGGGCGGGACATGCTTGAAGACGTACTCCTCGATGAAGTCCAGGACGCGGTTGATGAGCTCGTCGGGCTCTTCGTAGCCATCTATTCTCCATGGGTTCCTGTAGGGGTTGGGGTAGGGAACGTGGGTCACTCCGGGCATCGTTGGGAAGAACCCATCCTGTTGGACCCATTTGCTCGCGGTAAGAGATAGAACGGCCTGCGTCCTCCCGTGGAAGGCGTGGTAAAACGCTAAGAATTGCTTCCTTCCAGTTCCATACTTGACGAGTTTCATCGCCGCTTCGTTGGCCTCGGCGCCGCTGTTACCGTAGACGACTTTCTTCTCAAAATCTCCCGGGGCGAGCTCAATGAGTTTCTCGGCCAGAACGACTGCGTTTTCATAGAAGAAGTCTGTAAGCGAGTAGTGGGTGAACCTCTCGCTCTGCCTCTTTATTGCATTAACGACACGTGGATGGGCATGGCCGACGTTTATTACACCGACGCCGCTCGCGAAGTCGTAGAAGACGTTCCCGTCCACATCGTAGATCTTTATCCCTTCACCGTGGTCTATGACTATCGGGAGGTTCTCAGGGTCCTGCGTTGTCATGGCGAGATATTCAAAGTTCCTCTCTATGACCTCCTTGGCCTTTGGTCCGGGGAGTTCTTTAACGTTGGGTCTAACCACCATGCACATCACCGGAGAAAGCTGTCCCTTCAGGTATATAACTCTATGTTCATCGATGAACATTTTTAACCGAAAAAATTTCGAGAGAGGGGAGGTGATCCCAGGATAAAAATTGAATCGGGGTGCAACCTGAGAATTTGCCAGTGCTCATTCCTTCATGTTCTCGGCCCATTTGTCGAGCAGCTCCTTCGCCGAGGCCGCCGCTATCGCACCCTGGCCGACAGCAACGGCTATCTGCTTGAAAACGTTGGTTATGTCCCCCGCGGCAAAGATCCCCTTGACCCTGGTGCGCATGTGCATGTCAACTGGAATGTAGCCGTACTCGTCGGTCACACCCAGGTGCCTGATGAAGTCCGTCTTCGGTTCGTAGCCTATGAACACGAAGACGCCGTCCACGCGCATTTCATGTTCTTCACCCGTCTTGACGTTTTTAAGCTTAACGGCCTCAACTTTATCCTTCCCCTTTATTTCGGTGACGACGGCGTTAAGTATTGCCGGAATCCCGCTTTCTCTGAACCTGTCTTGGAGTATCCGATCGGCCCTGAACTCTTTCCGTCTGTGGACGAGTGTGACATCAACACCTATGCCCTTGAGGTAGAGGGCCTCTTGAAGTGCGGTGTTTCCACCACCGACCACTATCACCTTCTTGCCCTTGAAGAGTGGTCCATCACATGTGGCGCAGTATGAGACCCCCTTTCCATAGAACTCCTCCTCTCCTGGAACTCGGAGCTTCCTTGGGGCGGCGCCGACTGCCACTACAATGGTCTTGGCTTTGTAAACGGCACCGTTTGCGGTCTTGACCTCGAACTTGCACGGCCCCTCATAGTACGCGCACTCGCTTACGTCGATCTTAACGACCTCGTCAAAGACCACGTTGACGCCCAGCCGTTTTACCTGTTCGTACATTCTTGTCGCTAGTTCCTGGCCGCTCACCCCATCGGGGAACCCTGGATAGTTCTCTATAACATCGGTGAGGGCCACGTTGCCGCCAAGATCCTTGCTGATGATAATGGACTCCAAGCCGTAGCGGGCAGAGTAGATAGCCGCCGTGTAGCCTGCAGGCCCAGCCCCTATGATTAGTACATCCCAGGCCCTGCTCTCATCACCAGATGCCTTTGAACGGGATGTCAGACTGAACATTACCCCACCTCCGCCTTCCTCTAATCCCGTCTGCTTAAAAGCATTATGGGCCATTTTTGAGTATACCTGCTGGAGACAGAGCGCCGGTTAGACGAGTTTGAGGCTCCCGTCGAGTACTAAGTGAAGTGTGTAACCGAGGAACGCGGCCAGTCCAAGGAACAGGCTCTCTCCATAGCTCATCCCCAGGCCGTAGCTTCCTGTTGCAAAGGCCACCACTCCGTATATCCCTGCGAATAGGAGGCTGTGAATGATTCCGCGGTGTTTTGGCATTACCGCCGTGAACCCCACCCATGCACCAACCCCAATCAGGGCACTTATCGTCCACGCAACAGTTACATTAACCCACTGGGCGCCGACGTTTATTCCCGGCAGAATGTTCACGTAGGTCGCCCCGCCGGCAAGTACCGCCACTATAGGCTTTGTGCCGCGGTGTATCAGGGCATTTGGATGGTCCATGTCAGGAAGGTCGGCCCCAAGGATGTAGAAACCGTAACCCAGAACCGTTGCAGTGGTCGTCAGCTCCAGCGGTACCCCGATGTAGGTTTTGATTAAAGCGGCCAGTAGCACCGTCAGTGGGTAGGTCACTATCCCGCTGAGGACGTGTACATCGTAGTTCGGCATGGTTTTCCCTGCCCGTTCCTCTTTTACTCTTCCTCCTTTTCGGCCTCTTTTTCTTCCAAGAACTTTCTTACATAGTCGGGAACCTTATAGTTGCCCTTCGGATCGCCGATGAGGAAGCCAAGTCTCAGGAGTTCGTTGAGCTGATCGTAGACCTGCATTCCTGGCCGTTTGACGGCTTTTGCAATCTGAATGTAGCTCACAGGGCCGCCGTTGAACTCAAAGACCACGGTCTCGACAAGGTCCTTGTAATCCTTCGGGATCCTTGTGAGGTACTCCTCAAGGCTCTTGGGTTCTTCAAGGATGGTTGTTACAACGTAGTCATCTATAGGATCGAATTTGTGCTTCGCCGCCTCGCTCAGCACGTAGTGAAGAAGGCGGAGGATCTGCCTCGGGTTACCCTTTCCGAGCTGGTGGATGAGCCCTACGGCTTCTTCGGTGAATGGATATAGGGGGTCATCGGTGTCCTTTACCCTGACGCGGTTCAGGCGTTTTTTCACGAGCTCAAAGGTCTCCTCCACACTCATCGGTCTCAACTTGAACTCGTAGTGGAGGCGCATGAAGAACGCTGGGAAGATTCTGGTGTACTCCTCGTAGGCCTCAGGGACGCAGGCGAAGGCCACAACGCAGCCCTTCGGCATATTGCTTATGAAGTGTCTGAGCATCTCGAAGAACTGGATCTTCTCCTGCTCGCCGGCGCTCTGCATGTTCTCAAGCTCGTCAAGGAGAAGGGCACAGTAGGGGTGTTTTCCCATCTGCTCGGTCAAAAGCTCCGCTATGTCCCTGCTCTTGTATTCCCCTGTGGAGGAGAGCATCTTCTCCAGGCGGTTTATGAACCCCAGTTTTTTGGACAGATTTTCAAGGAATATGTTGGTTCTGCTCTTTGGCGGCTTGAGGGCGTAGAATACATCGCGTGTCAGCTTTAGGATGTCGTTGGTGTCAACCTTGACATATATCGCCTTCCCGCGGTTTTCCCCTATCGCCTTTGCTATGGTCTTCAGCCTCTGGGTCTTTCCCATTCCCAAGGGGCCGACTATACTGAATGCTATCGAACTTTTATTGCCCACTACCTCCGAGATAATCATCTGTATGCGCATGTCCACCTCCTGGTAGACGTGAATGCTCTCAACGTCGGTTATGCCCTCACTTGCCAGCTGTTCGAAGGGGTTTCGAGAAAGACCGTAGACCTCGTATGATCGGTAGGGATAAAGCTTAAGTCCACCCGGTTCCATTTTACCTCACCGAATAACTTAAGCGTGCGAAATATAAAAACTTGTCCATCGGTGAGCAGAGATGACGGTTCTTCTCGTCACTGCCCCTCCGAGGCGCGAGGGCGATGCGATACTGGAACTGGAATGGGCACTCGGAAGGGTTCGCGTCAGGGGAACCGACTGGAAGGGGGTTCTCCTGGCTGAGACGCCTCTGTCGAGGGGAGAAGCACTCGAAAGACTCCGGGGATTCGAGATCCAGGCCCTCCAGAGGGTCGTTCCACTCGATGTTATCGTGCCCGCAAGGAGGGGGGATATAGAGAGGGCCGTCCTTGAGCTGGCCAAAAGGATAGATGGGACCTTTGCCGTCCGTGCCAGGGTTAGAGGGAACAAAAAGCTCTCCGGGGGGGAGCTTGAGGTGGGTATGGGCTCCATCATCGTCGAGCGCTTTGGGTACAGCGTGAACCTGAGCGACCCGGACTGCACAGTTGTCGTTGAAGTCCTCGGAAAGAAGGCAGGGGTTGGGATCGTTAAGAGGGGGGAACTCCTCCGCCTCGATGTGGCAGACTGAAATCCGTAATGGGATGAAGTCAGGTTCATAAACATGGCGAGAAGGACGGGAAAGCCGTGGAGGAGTTAATGGCAAGAAGCTGGGGCGTTGCTCACGGCTTGTGAACATGTGAAAGGGTACTGCGGGATGCCTGGTTAAAAGTTAAAAAAACTGATGACAAAGGTGGATGGATAATAGAACTTGGTTGGATCGACCTTTTATTTCAAAGAAATCCTTCGATACGGGCTTGATGTCATAAATACCCTCCCATAGACGATTGTGCCAAAGGCCGTATAAGCCCCTTCGGCCCATCGGGTGATGGTGGGAAAGATGGTGGATGATGGATACCTCTCTTTCCTTGAGGGGCTTTCCATGAAGGGGCTCCTTGCGTACTGGATACATCTCGAAGATGATAAGGCGTCATTTTACGAGAAGCTTGCAGACAGGGTTCAGCAGCTGAATGTGGACACAGCCTTTCATGACATGTTCAAGCTCCTCTCCCAGGAGGCCAGGAGACACGGCAGAAAGCTAAGGGAGCTGTACACGAAGAAGTTTGGAGAGGATCTCCCCGGGGTTCAGGGGCCGTCTCTGAAAGACCTCACCGGGGTGGTCGAGCTGGAGAGCGAGGGGGATGTTCTGGACAGCCTCAGGGGGGCTCTCAAGCTGGAGATTCTGGCGGAGAAGGTTTACGCTATGTTGGCAGAGAAAGCGAACGATGGACTTATGAGGGCTGTCTTTTCTTACCTGGGCTCCACCGAGAGGCTCCATGAAAGGGCTTTAGGGGCCCTGATTGACGATGGCAGCTATCAGAACGGGGTAAAGGGGAGAGCAGAGGCATAGCTTAAGGCTGGCCTTCCGACTCCGTTACCTCCTTTACTTCTTTTTTGAAGGGCTTCTTTGCCTCCGGTGGCTCCTCGATGAGAGAGTCATCGTACTTGTCGTAGTTCGCCAGTAGAAACTCGTTGCTTATACTCAATGCTTTAACGGCTTTGTCCTCTCCGGGGAACTTCTTTCCGGGGCAGACGTCGACGCACAGTGCGCAGTACATGCAACGGGAGGCATAGTACCTTATCTTCTTGAGCT
>JALVUT010000196.1 GCA_027035445.1 Thermococcus sp. | reverse complement strand
CAGGGGAGACAAAAAAGCTACTCTATCAGAAATTTCTTGAGCCACAGGCAAGAACCAGAGAGGGCTCACTGCTGAGGGATGTTGCAAACGCAGCGATAGACATCAGCGACGGCCTTTCCAAGGAGCTCCACATCCTGGCGGAGATGAGCGGTGTAAGGATAGACATAAACTCAGCGAAGCTTCCAATAGCCGAGGCAGTGTTTAAAGTGGCTGAGGCCCTAGGCAGGGACCCGGTCGAGCTGGCCCTCTCAAGCGGAGAGGAGTTCGAACTGCTCTTCACGGTTCCCCGGGAGAACATCAACGATATAAACTTTGAGTTCAGCATAATCGGGAAAGTTAAAAGGGGCCGTGGTGTCTACCTTAACGGAGTTCCGATGCCCCGCCTCGGATGGACACATGTAATATAACCCCTAAAATCGCACTCTCAGCGGTCGTACTCGAAAGGTTTACCTCCTACGTGCTCGGTGACGTACTAAGGATAAATCACCTCCCCTGGAGGAAGGGACGTATGGAGAACCTTAAAATCGCACTAGTATCAGACTGGTATTACCCCAAGATCGGTGGAGTTGCAGTCCACATACACGACCTCGCGATTCACCTCAGCAGAAGGGGGCACGAGGTGGATATAATCACGAACAGCCAGAAAACTGGAAAAGAGGACGAACTTAAGAGGGAAGGTATCGGGCTGATAAAGGTTCCGGGCCATATTATGAGGAACGTTGGGATAAACACGACCGTATTGGCCAGGCGCGCACGTAGTCTACAACCGATACTTGAGAAATACGACATTGTACACGGCCAACATGCCTTCACCCCCCTTGCACTGAAAGCAGTCTCCTCTGCCAGAAAAGCGGGAAAAGGGACACTTTTAACAACACACAGTGTGAATTTCGAGCACTCCAGAACCCTAAAGGAGCTTGTAAAATTGGTGTCCCCATATTTCAAGCATTACCTCAAGAAACCCCACCGGGTAATAGCCGTCAGCAAGGCCTCAAAGGAATTTATAAGAGAGTTCACAGACGTTCCTGTGGAAGTAATCTACAACGGTATAAGTCTTGAAAGGTTCAGGGATGACTGGGACAAGGAATCCCTCAAAAGTGAACTGGGCGTTGAAGGCCCCATGATTCTGTATGTGGGGAGGATAGAACCAAGGAAAGGTGTTGGGACCCTCATATCTGCGATGAAAAATATCAACGGGAGACTTGTCGTAGTAGGCAACGGAAGCAGCCTTCCCCTTCTGAGGAAAAAGGCAAAGCATCTTGGAATACTTGACAGAATCGACTTCATGGGACACGTTGAATACTCCGAGATCCCCAAACTGTATGGGGCCAGTGATGTCTTTGTGCTTCCAAGTCTCAGCGAAGCCTTCGGGATAGTCCTCCTTGAGGCAATGGCCAGCGGGGTACCTGTTGTCGGAACCAGTGCCGGCGGCATACCCGAGATACTCAATGGCTGTGGCATGGTGGTTCAACCGGGCAACGCCAACGAACTGGCGGACGCCGTAAACCTCCTGCTGAACAACCAAAATCTGGCGGGCAAACTCGGAAGGCTGGGACGTCGGCGCGTGGAGAGGGTCTACGACTGGAGAATAATAGCAAAGAAAGTTGAGTCGACTTACATGAAAGTCCTTGATGAGGTGTCCGGGGATGACAAAACTGGTGATCCTAACGTTTGACGCTGAACACGACTGTCCCCCCTTCGCCCACACCAGGAAGGGCATGCAGTACGGCCTTTCAGGGGTCATGGACATGTTGGAGGAAAAAGGGGTTAAGGGAACATTCCTCTTCACAGGTAGGATGGCGGAGGAATTTCCAAAGCTCGCCAGGAGGGCAGGAAAAAAGCATGAACTCGGCTGCCACGGTCTTGAGCATGAAAGGTTTGACGGACTGGATGCCCTGGAGGTAAAACGGAGGCTGAATGAGGCGAAGGGTATACTGGAACGATTTGGTGACGTGATCTCCTTCAGGGCACCGAATTTCCAGTTCCCGGACCGGTATTATCCTATACTCCTAGAATTAGGCTTTAAAGTTGACTCGACGAAGGCCCGTCACAAAGGCTGGAGTAAAGGTGTAACCTGGATAAGTGGTGTCCTCGAGGTGCCAGCGACAACCACTTCAATAGTCACTCGCCTTCCCTGGAGGTTACAGATGAGGTTCCACAGAAAGTTTGAAAGTCCCGTTGTCTACATCTTCCATCCCTGGGAATTCATTGAGATGCCTAAACGGCTGAGGCCTGACTGCTGGTTCGGTACAGGGAGAGGTGCCCTTGAAAAGTTGGGAAAACTCATAGACTACCACCTGGATTCCGGTGCCAAGTTCGTGACCCTGCGGGAACTTCTCTCATTAAAGATCGACCCTAAACCTTAAACCCTCAAGG
>JALVUT010000195.1 GCA_027035445.1 Thermococcus sp. | reverse complement strand
CGGCTATCACGATAACTTTGCCCCTGCCCTTGAGGCCATCCATGAGGGTGAGCAGCTGGGAAACCACCCTCTTTTCTACTTCTCCCACAACTTCCTCCCTTTTCGGAGCTATCGCGTCGATTTCGTCGATGAAGATTATGCTGGGGGCGTTCTCCTCCGCCTCCTTGAAGATTTCTCTCAACCTCTCCTCACTCTCACCGTAGAACTTGCTCATTACCTCTGGCCCGTTGATGGCTATGAAGTGGGCGTTCGCCTCGTTCGCTACCGCCTTAGCTAGGAGAGTCTTACCGGTTCCCGGAGGCCCGTAGAGGAGAACCCCCTTCGGCGGCTCTATTCCGAGGCGCTCGAAGAGTTCTGGGTGCTTGAGCGGAAGTTCTACCATCTCACGTATCTTCTGAATTGCGTCGCTCAGGCCACCTATGTCCTCGTAGGTAACCTCTGGGATGGCCTCTTCCCTGACCTCGACCGCCTGTGGGAGAACCTCAACCTCAGTGTTGTACGTTATCTGGGTTATCCCCTTTGGAATGGTATTAACCACGACAAACTTGAGCTCTCCAAACCCCAGTGGCATTGATTGGAAGAGACCCCGAATAAGGTCGTCGAAGGGTGAACCACCGTAGAAGCCGGTTTCGCTCTGGCTGCTTGCCACTACGAGATCGCCCTTTACCAGTGGCCTTCCAAGGAGGTTCCCTTTGACCATCTCACCTGGTATCTGGAGGAATACCCCTTTCTGGGCCGGTGCGAGGGTTACCTTCTTGGCCTCCTGTACCTCGGCCCTCCTGACGGTTATGTAATCCCCAATGCTTACACCGGCATTCCTTCTTATGTAACCGTCCATCCTGACTATGTCCAGTCCGCGGTCGTCCGGATGTGGGTTGGCCACGATCGCAGCTGTGGATCTTTCCCCCACGAGCTCAACTATATCACCGGGCTCAACACCGAGCTGGCGCTGGTACTTCCGGTCAAACCTGGCTATACCTCTCCCAACATCCCTCTTCAGGGCCTCAGCAACACGCAGCTTTATCTCACCGCTCTTTTCTTCACCTTTACCAAAAATCATTTTGATCTCCTCCTGTGCTTTTTAATAGCCTCCTCCAGGGTTATATTACCGAGTGCCACCTCCCTTGCCAGAGGTGAAGATATCGTGATCGTACCGCTGATTTCACGGCTTCTGCGTTTTATGTCCTCTATCTCCCGTTTTGTGGGTTCATCAACCTCCAGCAGTTTGCCTATATTTGTCTCTTGCCCTTCCCTAAGTCCTATGTTGATGGCGGCCACGATGTCGCTCACCCCTGAAGTTTCAAGTCCTCCCACTTTTGGGGTGGTCTTGGCCTCGTTTACCACCATGATCGGGTAGTCGTAGCCCAGGAGATCCGCCAAGCTTTTTAACATCAGCATCCTCTGCCTCCTGGCCCCGTGCCCGATTTTGAGCTTGGCCCCGGGGTACTTCTCCAGTAGCTTGACTATTATTCCGATGTCCCTTGGACTTTTGAGGTGGTGAACCTCGGTCACCCTGTTATCTGCAACAACACTCAGTCCCGGTCGTTCTCCGGGGTCTATGGCAATGTACACCTTTTTAAGCCCTTCCCTGCCCTCCAGTCTGGCCAGCAGTTCGTCTATAAAACTTTCATCGTGGACAGCGATCTTGGCCGGGAAGTCGACCAGGGGAAGGTCCCTCTCGGCCGTTAGGACAATTTCAATATCAAAGGGGATTTCCTCTCCTACTTTCAGGCTCAGGAAGGGTATCCCGTACTCCTTAAGCACTTTTGTTGCCATGTAATACACACGGGCATCGCTCGTTACTATCGCCACTCTCATGACCCCCATTTGGTTTTGAGAATTAAAAACCTTTCCAATCGGTTTAATTCAACTTTTTGACTGTAGAAGACGTTAAATGGTCAGAAAAAAGTTTATAAGCCCTTCCAGACAAGTAGAAACGACGATGGGGATGCAGACATCCAAGAAGAAAAAGAGAGTGGAGGGGAAACCTCCTCGGGGATGAGTGGAGTGAGAATTGGGAAGAAGGCGAGGGCTGATGATGTGTTAAACTTCTCTATTTACGCAACCCATTTATAGCAGGTCTCCCTCTTCTCTCCGGTGATGTTATGGCGTTCCTGAAGGTTGTTGCCCTGGAGAAGGCTCTTGAAATTATAGACTCGTTCTCTCTGGAACCCGTGGTAGAAATGGTTCCATTGGAGGAATCCCTCGGCAGGGTCCTGGCGGAAGATGTGGTTTCCCCGGTAGACGTCCCACCGTTCGACAGGGCCACCGTCGACGGCTACGCGGTTCGGGCAGAGGACACCTTCATGGCGAGCGAGAGTAAGCCGATAAGGTTGGGGGTGGTTGGCGAGATAAACGCGGGGGACACCGCAGAGATTG